>DAOVJP010000287.1 GCA_030673205.1 Thermoplasmata archaeon | reverse complement strand
TAGTCTCCACTGTCTTCTGATTTGACGTAATAGGTCTCCCAGTTACCATCCTTGTAATCCCCCCACACCACATGTAAGTTGGTATCATTCACACATATATCAGGCGACCCCGAGTCGTAGTGGTCGTCCGTGGTAAGGTTCACCGGCACCGTCCAGTCCTCCCCTCGATTCGTGCTTTTGGAGAAGAAGAGTTCTGGTCGTCCGCCTGTGCTTTCATAATAATTGTCGTCCCAGACGAGGTATACGTTGTCGCCCCAGGTTGCGATTACCGGGTGCGTGCTGTCGTGGCCGTCGTTGTCCGATATTCGGGTTTCGGGCTCCCAGCTTGCGCCGTTGTTTGTGCTTCTTTTGAAGTATGCTTCTGTGCCTGGCGGGCCGTCTCTGTTATCGGCCCAAGTGACATACACGTTTGAACCGTTCACAGCAATAGAGGGAGTGCCTACTCCGGCTTCTCCTGCACTATCAGTAAGTTGTTGTTCTGTTTCCCAGGACAGTCCTCCATCTGTGCTCCGACAATAATACTGCTCGTGGTCGGTGTCATTTCTATAGGCCACGTGGATGAAAGAACCGGATACTGCTATAGCAGGATACTTGTGCTTTCCACCAAATGTGAGTTGTTTATCGTCACTCCATGTGCTTGGGCTTCTTGTTCTTGCCCAAGTTGGCACTGATAGAGAAGGCAACGCTGTTTCTGGGGTGGGTGTGTCTTTTTGGTGTGTTGTGGTTTGTGGGAGTTCTGGCGCAGGGGGTTCTTTAGGCGCTGGCAAAAAGAACATGGCCAGTAAGAGGATTGTAATCAATAGGGAGACCAGTGCTGGCTGTCTCGCCCTCCATGGACCAGTGTTGGAGGCCATCCATACACATGATGGAGAGGAGGGTATAAATGGGTTGGGAGGGGGGCCGCGCTGCTCTTACGGCGAAGGCGAATATTACAGCCCATCCGTGGCCTCTCTACAAAGGAAAAGCACCCAAAACGACCCAATATCACAAAGACCACATACGAATTCGTTATTGAAATCATCGAACAACACACAGAAAAGCATCCTCTACATTCACACAGTCCGTATCTGTCTGTTCCGCATTTTTTCTTCTTACATTTATATATTTACACTTATGCCTATACATATCTTGCGTTAACTATATAAAGAATGGCTTGATAATCGTTAACTGCGACCCAGGACAATGAGAGCATTGCAGCCTAGGCCCTCCCGAAAGGGTTCAGAGCATGTGCTCACCCTGTCCGGTCCCACAGGTGAGAGCCGATATGGGCACGAGTTACCTCAAAGCCCTTCAACTCCAGAAGAAGCTGGAGGAGAAGGCGAAGAAGGAAGCGGAGAACCGTACCGTTGCAGAGGAACTCCTAGCGGATGTGGATGGGATATTGGACGGCTACAAAAAAGCGGGCATAGACGTGTCCGAGGCCGAGACCGAAAGGGACAAGGCAAAGGCCATCATGGATGCCAAGGACTATGGTGATTCGCTCAAGGTACTGGAATCCACGAAGAAGAAGTTGGAAGGGGCGAAGGAGGCGGCGTTGGATACTATGCTATCCTCTTCAGAGGACATGGTGTTGCTCTCCAAAACACTGGGGGCGGACGCCAAGAAGGCCGATGAGCTTCTGGGCAAGGCAAAGAAGGCCATGGACGAGGACGACCAACTGGATGTCATAGTGAAATATGTCAGGGAGGCATGGGGGGAGGCGGAGAAGATATTGCACGAGCGGGTATCAGGCACGTTCTCCGCAGCCCAGTCTCTGCTCAACAGGACCAAGGAGATAGGTAAGGATACCGCAGCAGGAGAGACATTGTATCAAGAGGCTAGGGAGTCGGTGGACAAGGGAGACTACCGTTCGGCCCTGGATAAACTGGCGGAATGTGTCGACATAGTGGGGGCCAGGGTCAAGGAGTATATATCCGCCATCTCCGACGAGGTCAAAGGCATCATCGCAGTGGGGGAAGAGACGGGCTCGGATATGTCCAAGGCCAAGGAGGACCTGGAATCCATAGGAAAGCTGATAGAGGACATGGAGTACGAGGACGCGTTGAAGCTAGCCAACCTCCTAAGGGAGAGCGCCGGCAATACGATATCCGAGGGACTCAATGAACGGGTCAGAGCGGCGAGTGAGAACATACGGGTTGGCAAGGAGATCGATGCCGACTTGGCGAAGGCCGAGGAACTTCTTGCCGCTGTGAAAAAGAATATTCAGAGCAATGATTACCCTAAGGCAGAGGAGGAGCTCAAGACCGTTGAGGAAGAGGTTGCCAATGCCTGTTTCCAGAGCGTTCTCAAGGTCATTTCCAATGCAAGAGGGAAATTCCTTACCGCCAAGAAAATAGGTGCCGATATATCCAAACCCCTAGGGCTTTTGAACAAGGCCAGAGATGCGATGAAGGATGGCAGGTTCAAAGAAGCCATCTCCTTTGCAGAAAGCAGCAACAAGGAGATAGAATCGTTGGTCTCTCAATATGAGGAAGCACAATCACATATAGAAGAGGTAGAGGAGAACCTGTCTTTGGCAGGGGAGCTGGGGATAGACACAGCATTCTCTGAACAACTCGTGGAAGAGGCTCGCAGCGCACTGTCAGAGAGCGATTTCTCAAAGGCTCTGGACCTCATTAACAAGAGTAAGGAGAAGGTAGAGAACGCAGAATATGAGAAGGTGATGGATGCGCTGTCTGATGCGGAATCCACATTGGCCCT
>DAOVJP010000066.1 GCA_030673205.1 Thermoplasmata archaeon | reverse complement strand
GTCGACGACCTGCGATGTCGGAAAGGCGGCCTCCAGGGATGGCGAAGAGCGCGATGGCGGCGGCGTTGACCGCCACCATGGTCCCGTACCTGTCAGTGTGTCCATGCAAAGCCGCGTAGGATGGTAATAGGACGCCGAGGAAGACCGTCCACACAATGCTCTGCATAACGTTCCCGAACAACGGCAGGGCCAGTCGGCGCCATCTCCCATCCGCCATTCCTACCCCTCTTCCCCTTCCAACCCGTATCGTCTTACCTTCAGCCCCCCATCTTTCAAGAGCTTCTTGGCCAACTCGTCAACGTAATCCTCGCTGTACACGACCTCCTCTATCCCCGCGTTGATAAGCATCTTGGAACACACTGTGCACGGGTGGTTGGTGACATACATCTTTGAGCCGGAGATGTTCACTCCAAAGGACGCAGCCTGTATTATGGCGTTCTGCTCGGCGTGGAGACCCCTGCACAACTCGTGCCGTTCGCCGGAGGGCACCCCCATCTTCTCCCTCAGGCAGCCGGTGACCTCACAGTGGTCCATCCCTTTCGGGGCTCCATTATAGCCAGTGCTGAGAACGTGGCCGTGTTTCACTATGACGGCGCCCACCTTCCGCCGCAGACATGTGGAGCGGGTGGAGGCAAGAAAGGCCATGCGCATGAAATATTCATCCTTGGAGGGGCGGCTCATCTTCCTCCTCAAGGCCATTGGGGTTTATCATACTTACCCGCCCCATCTCCTTCCTACTAACCCTTTTTATTCCCCTAGTCCATGGGGTCGGAGGTGCAGAGAAAGGTACTTGATCTATTCACTTCCAGAGGTATTCTGGTCACCGCCCAGGCAGGGGAGCGGCTGCTGGATTCGAAGGATCCGCTGAGCAATGCCGAACAGGTTCTCGCGGCCCTTCCCGAGGGAACCCTCTTTCTCACCCACGATGTGATAGATGGCATACTGGGCCCTTCACCCCCTCCACCCAAGGAGGAAGAGGAAGTTCAAGAGTCGCCGGTGAGCGCGGAGCCGCCTGCTGGGGGAGAAGAGAAGGGAGGAGAGAGGAACGAGGAAGAAGAGGAATGGGAGGAGAAGGGGGAAGAGGCGGATATAGAACTGGGAGGAAGAGAAAGGGGCGGGGAAGGGAAAGAACATCCCCACCTACTGGACCTGAATGGGATACCGGACGGGACCGCTGATTTCCCGGCTCGTGGATTGGGGTCGAACCTGGAGGTTACGTTCGACATCACTGGCTGCTCCACCTCCTCAGGGGATATAAGCGGTTTTCAACACTATTTCAACGACCGCTATTCCACCCTTCGAGAGATGATAAGAAAGCACCGAGGATACAGCCCTGCCGCGAAGATCAGCCAGTTGGACCCCCATGCTGCGGAGTTACGGCTGATAGGGATGGTGAAGGAGTGCTCCACAACAAAAGCTGGCAACAAGATGGTGGACCTGGAGGATGACACGGGGGTCATCACGGTGTTCATCCCAAAGGATTCCGACCTGGCCCGTACAACTCTCGTACACGATGAGGTGATAGGCGTCGCAGGCAAACGTGACAACCGGGGGGGCCTGAGGGCGGAGGAGATAGTCTTCCCGGACATACCCATCGGAAGAAAGCGGAAGAAAGCAGAATATCCTGTGGCGGCGGCCTTCTGCTCCGATATCCATGTGGGAAGCGACACTTTCCTGGGTGAAGCTTGGAAACGATTCGTGGAATTCATGCGCGGTAGCGGGGGCGACGAAGAATGGGCCGGACTGATCAAATACCTGGTCGTAGCAGGGGACCTGGTGGACGGGATAGGCATATATCCAAAGCAGGAGGAAGAGCTGGTCATACACGACATAGGCAAACAGTATGAAGAGCTGGCCCGACTGTTCTCCTATCTCCCGGATCATCTAGAGATCATTCTCATGCCTGGCAACCATGATGCGGTGCGCCCTGCGGAGCCGCAACCAGCTCTGGCCGCTCCTCTACAGGAGATATTCACCGATCACGGGGTGAACGCCAGGTTCCTTAGTAACCCCTCTTCGTTCTCCCTGGAGGGGGTGAAAGTGCTGGCATACCATGGAAGGAGCATGGACGACCTACTCAGCGCGGTACCCGGGTTGACCTACGAGCATCCCCTGGAAGCCATGCGGATAATGCTCCAACGACGGCACATGGCGCCCATATACGGCTCCAAAACGCCCCTGGCCCCGGAGAACGAGGACCATATGATAATCCGCGATATACCAGATATATTCGTCACTGGACATGTCCATTCTGCGGGGATGGAACTCTATAGAGGTGTACTGCTGATAAACTCCTCCACCTGGCAGGACCAGACCTCTTACCAAAAGATGCATAACTTCAATCCAGTCCCCGCAAAGCTCCCTGTGGTGAACCTCCAAAGCCTGGAGTGCAGGGTATTCGATTTCCTCTAGCCCTCGGTATTCATATTCATGAATAAGACTTAATAGAAAAGAGGTGCTTTAGCCCTGTTGATATAGCGGCTCCTCCTCTCATGCCGCATGCGCGCAAAAGGAGTGGAAAGGAACGAACCCGAAAGCGAAGATAACAAAGACGAAGGGAATGCCTCCCAAGGATGAGATACTATCCGGATTTCAGAAGATAGGAGGAATGGACAAGGCGAAGGCCGAAGCCCTTTACGATAATGGCTTCACTAGCTGGTCCCTTTTACAGGACGCCTTGATGGAAGAACTCCTCGGCGTGGATGGCTTCAACGAAGAACTGGCTGACCGGGTGATATTGCAGGCGCAGAACAAAGTGAAAAAAGAAGCTGGGGAAGAAGAGGATAAGAAAGAAGAAGAGAAGGCGGTAGAAGGGAAGACAGAGAAGGGAAAAGAAGAGGATAAGAAAGAGGAAGCAAAAGGGAAGGGAAAAGAAGAGCAAAAAGCAGGGACGGGGGAAACAAAGGGGAAACCGAAGAAAGAGGACAAGAAAAAGGCAGGTGGACAAGAGAAAAAGGGCGGTGGGAAGGAGGATCTGGAAGATTGGCTGTCCGGAGATGATGAAGGAGGGGACGCCCTGGAATCATGGCTACGTGGAGGGGAAGAGACACTCGCGGGGGCACCGGATAAGAAGGAAAAAACTGAGTCGGGGAAAAAGGATAAATCTAAAATGGATGGAGGGAAAAAGGAGGAAAAAACTGAGAAGGAGGGCGAAAAGAAGGAGGAAAAGGCCAAGGGGGAAGAGGGAAAACCGAGTGCCGATGCAGCCCCTAAAGAGGAGGGACAGGGCGCCCTGAAGAAATGGCTTGCGGGAGATGCGGATGGGGGTCTGGAAGAGTGGCTGACCGAGGAGCCGGAGGAGGAGACAGCGGGAGAGGATATCCATTTCGATGCTGAGAGCCTAGGCGACATCCAGGGCATGGTAAAGAATCTTGTGAAGGGAATAAAATCCGGCAAGACCGATGTGGTCAAGGTCGTGTCGGAGAACGCTGCGTTGAAGCATAGCCTTTCCGAGGAGATGAATAAGAGGGAGGAAACGGAACGGGAGCTTGAGAACGTCAAAAAGAGCAGTGTAGCTGTTGTGAAATACATAAAAGCCCAACAGGCGAAACTGAAGGGAAAGGACACCGCTAAGCTCCAGTCGATGCTGGATAAACAGGCCATGGTGAAGGAGAAACTAGAGATAAAGTTAAGGGAAACAGAGATGGAGGTCAAGACACTCAAGGAGGAGCTGGAAAAGAAGATAGAGAACCTAGCCCCGGATGAGAAGGAGGTCATGGCCAAGGAACTGGAGCTCATTGAGATGAAAAAGGAGCTGGGCATAAAGGAGAAGACCCTCCTGCAGAAGGAGGAAGCTCTGGCAAGCGGCGAGGGAATACTCTTGAGGGAGATGGGAGGGGAAGGCCTGGGAGGTAGCGGAAGTGCAGAGATGGAGCAGGCCTGGCAAGATGAGAAGAACCTGTTGTTGAACGAGAAGGCGGAAGCGGAAAAAAAACTGGAAGAAGCGATCCTTGAAAAGGGTCAAATGGCAGAACAGCTCAAACACTCGGGAATGGACGAAGGGGTGGTGAACCAGGAACTAGCTATACGAGAGAAGGAACTGGCGAACCAAGAGAAGGAGTGCAGCCTCAGGATTAGCGAGGTCGATGACCTGAAACGGAACGCCGCCATGAAAGATGAAGAAATAATGAAGCTCAGAGAGAGCGTGGCCTTCAAGGAAGAAGAGCTGCTTCGGAGAGAAGAGGACCTGATGCACAGGGAGAAGCTCATAGAGGCAGAGCACAGGAAAGTGGAGGAAGCAAAGAAGGGCATTGGCACGCTGGACCAACAAGACGCCCAGAAGCGACTAGAGGCTTTGAAGCACGATATAGCGGATAAGGAGAGGGAGCTCAAGGCGAAAGAGAAGTATATGAGGGCGAAGGAGGAGGAACTCAAGTACAGGGAGAAGGGCGTCATAGAGGACGAGTTGGAGGCCAGGGAAGAGGATAGGAAGATAGAGTGGAAGATAGAGAAGGTGAAACTCGGCGTCCAGCGTCTGGACGATCTGATGCTGGGAGGAATGCCATTCGGCTCCAATGTCGCCATATACGGACCTCCATTCATGGGTAAAGAGACCCTCATGGACGTGTTCCTCGCGGAGGGTTTGAAGAAGGGCATCCCGGCGGTGTGGATCGTCACCGACAAGAGCCCGTCCGAGGTACGTGAAGAGATGAGCTTTGTCATATCCGGATACGAGGAATACGAAAAGATGGGGCTTGTGAAATACATAGATACATATTCCATATCCATGGGGGAAGAGGAGGACGACCCCAACACCATATATATCTCGGATATAACGGAGACGAAAGAGATATTGAAAGCCGTGGATAAGGTGTGCAAGGAACTCAAGAAAGAGCACAAATACTATCGTTTAGCCTTCCGCTCAGTGTCCACTCTGGTGGCGTATATGGGCGCCACCGAGGCGTTCAAATTCCTCCAGCCGTTCACGGGGAGGAGAAAGAGGGACAAGGCCGTTTCCATGTATGCTATCGAGAAAGGGATGCATAAGGATGAGGAGATACAGTCCATAAGTCATACGATGGACGGGACCATAGATTTCAAGTCAGAGCAATTAAAGTCATACCTCGCTATCCAGGGCATAGGGGATGTCCAGTCCCGTTCTTTTGTGGAGTACACCCATAGCAAGCAGAGCATAAACATAGGGTCTTTCAGCCTGGACCACATACGGTAGAGACAAGGGGGAATAGAAAGTAGTACCGAGTTCCGATAGATAACGTTGTGTGAGGGTCAACCCATCCTCGCCATGGCTTCCTGTAAAATATTCTTCTCAACCTCACAGCCTTCCAACTTTTCCAGTATAACATTGGCCCTATCTTTCCATGAAGAAGCCTGCCCTTTGTCTCCCCGCGCATATAGGAACATGGCCCTGGTGGCCGCCGAGGCCGCTACCAACACTGGATGACAACCGATCCCGGGGGGAACGAATATCTCTGTGGCCTCGCCTGCCTCTGGCCTAGCCTTTATCGCAAGGATAGCGGTCTCGCCCACCTCATCATCCACCACGCCCCTCTCTCTCCCGACCACCGCACATACCATTCTTGCAGGGGAAGAGGACAGGACAGGTGTTCTCTCTAACGTCCCGTCTCCCATCTCCTCCATCTCTCCTCTCACTCCTTCCATCGCCCCCGCTTCCCCTCCTCCTATCTCCCCCACACTCCCACCTGGCTCCCCCTCTATGCCGGTGTATTCCTCTGGTCCGAACTCTTCTTCTTCACTGCCATAACCCAAGAGGGCCGCTTTCAAAATGGGAAGAATGTTGTCCGGTGGGAAGAAGCATAGGCCGAAATGCTCCGATAAGCACACACCCGCGTATGTATCACTGCCATGAAAGAGTCTGATAGAGAAAAAATGACCATCCCATTCCACACCCACGGCCGAGGCGTTGTCCCTTCCGTCCAAGCGGATAGTGAGGATGGCCTCGTATCCTCCAGGGGCCAGTTGAGACAGCCATTCCCTCCATTCCATCATGGCCTTCCACCACATAGAAGAGCTACATAGATGGAGGCGGCCACCAGGTCCGCTGTGGTGCCTGGATTAGCATCCTCCTCCACACAATATCGGTTGAGTTCCTGAACACGGTCCTCGAACGTCCCAACCGCTGTGCTACGCGCTTTAAGGGCCCCGTGAGCCATCGCACATATCCTCCCGGCCACCTCCTCTCCCCTGGTCCCCAGCACGAGGGTGTCCATCCCCTCAGATAATATCTCCAGATATGTGGAAAGGATGTTCTTGCGAATAGCGCCTTTCAGGAGCATACTCTCGGCGTATCGGAACACCCGGGGATATCCTTCTGTCGTCTCCTTGGCCACTCCATCAAGGTCAGCTCCTCTGTTCATCCATTCTCTATAGGCTATGCCTTCTTTCTCTATGCTCTTTGCCATCTCCTCGATGGAGGTTTGAACAAAATAGGGGTCGCGAAGGCCTGCTGGAGACATCTCCTTTATGGCCCTGCACACCAAGATGGACTCTGCTTCTCCAGCCTCATCCAGCACGCTCCTGAGCCTCTCCCTCAGAATATTTGTGGATGTGGGCAAGGTCAGCCCGGATGCGGTTTTGGTCAACGGCATGAGAAGGAGCGCCGTGCCCAGATGGGCATTCATTCCCAACTCCTCCAAGGACTCCCGCACATATCCCAATATGCCCTCTCCGAACGTCTCTTTGCCCAGAGAGACCAGTTCGGCATGCTTCCCGATAATGTGTATCGAAACTAAGAAATCAGAATAGGTAGTGTCGCTAAAATCCTGTCCCGGTCCGATGTTGCCCGGTTTGTCCACGGAGCACTCTAACAGCGATGCAAACGCTGCAAGCTCCCCGGGGCTTCTCGTGCCTACATCACCTCTGGGCCCGGGATGAGCTTCTTCTTTCCTTGCCCTCCGGGGAGGTTCACCTGTGGAAAAGGAATGGGTGGGGGGAGGCGTACATCCCTCGCCAGGATCACCGCTTCGGTGAGGCAATGGCCCATTATGGCCGAGTGTATCTCCCGCGCCGCATTATCCGGCATCTTTCTCTTCTCGCTCCACTCGGATACGAGGGCATTCGCATCTCCCTTGTATGTCAGGATACCCTCTATGGAAATGATGCCCGCAGAAGAATAACTGGCCGTGAACCTGAATTCCACTGTTGCCGTGTCCTTGTCCTTCTTGCTGATAGTGCTCACGGTGCTGTTGTGGTCTATGCGAATG
>DAOVJP010000261.1 GCA_030673205.1 Thermoplasmata archaeon | reverse complement strand
GTATATAAAGATGGATGGCTCTTCGCTCAATTTCTGCTCCAGCAAATGCCAGAAGAACATGATGGAACTGAAGAGGGTACCGCGCAGGACCCAGTGGAGCAACAAGTACGAGAAGCGCGTAATGGCCGCCGTCAAAAAGAGGGCAGAGGAGAAGAGAGAGAGGAAGCCCGAACTCAAGAAAGCTGGCAAGAAGCCAGCAGCTAAGAAGCCAGCGGCTAAGAAGTCTGCAGAGACGAAGACCCCTGCTAAGAAGACCCCTGCTAAGAAGGCACCGGCTAAGAAGGCACCGGCTAAGAAGGCACCGGCTAAGAAACCTGTAGCTAAGAAGACCCCTGCTAAGAAGCCTGCGGCCAAGAAACCCAAGAAGGAGGAATAGCCGTGGACAGGACCTTCGCCATGGTGAAACCCGATGGCGTCCAGAGAGGTCTGGTCGGCGACATCCTCTCCCGTTTCGAGCAGCGCGGCTTGAAGGTAGTGGGATTGAAGATGCTCTGGATAGACGAGGACCTTGCGTCCCGCCACTATGCTGAACATGTGGGCAAGGGATTCTATCAGAAACTGATGGAATATATCACATCAGGGCCCGTGGTGGCCGCCGTCCTAGAGGGCAAGAACGCCGTACAGATCGCTAGGGACATGATGGGGAAGACCAACCCCATGGAAGCCGGCCCAGGCACCATACGGGGCGATTACGGCCTGGAGATAGGCCGCAACGTGATACACGGCTCCGATTCCCCTGCCAGCGCCGAGCGTGAGATAGGACTGTTCTTCAAACCTGAAGAGTTACAGGACTATGAAAAGATAGACGCCATCTGGCTCTATGAATGAGGAGGGCGTCATATGCCGATCCGCCAACCCGTCGTGAGTATGCTTGGTCATGTAGACCACGGCAAAACCACAATATTAGATTCTATCAGAGGAACGACGGTGGTGAAAAGAGAGGCGGGGAGGATCACCCAGCACATAGGAGCCACAGAGGTACCGGTGGAGGCCATAAGGGACGTATGTGGGGATATATTGAAGGGAATGGATATCACCATACCCGGATTGTTGTTCATAGACACGCCCGGACACCATTCTTTCGCCACGCTCCGCTCCCGCGGCGGAGCCCTGGCCGACCTCGCCGTCCTGGTGGTGGATGTGATGGAAGGCTTCAAACCCCAAACATTGGAATCCATACGGATACTCAAACAGACCAAGACCCCCTTTGTTGTGGCCGTCAACAAGGTGGACCGCCTACAATACTGGACACCCAAGGGAAAAGGCTGTTTCCTGACCTCCTTGAACTCCCAGATAGACGAGGCGAAGGCGGAGCTGGACGAGCGCCTCTATAATCTCATAGGACTGTTCTATGAACAGGGGTTCTCCACCGAACGCTTCGACCGGGTATCGGACTTCACCCAGAACATAGCATTGATCCCCATCTGCGCCGTGGAGGGAGAGGGTATACCGGAGCTGTTGTTGATGCTCGTAGGACTAGCACAACGTTTCCTCGAAGAGAATCTGGAGACCGAGGAGGGTGCGGCCGAGGGCACGATACTGGAGGTCAAGGACGTGAAGGGATGGGGGAAGACATTGGATGTGATCGTGACCGGGGGCACGTTGAGGAAGGGGGATGGGCTGGTCATCGCCACCCCCAAAGGACCGGTGGAAACGAGGGTGAGGGGCATAATGCGCCCCAGCCCATTGGATGAGATAAGGGACCCGCGAGAGAGGTTCACACCGGTGGATGAGGTCTCCGCCGCCGCAGGAGTGAAGATATTGGCCCCCGATCTCGACGGAGTCGTATCCGGCGCCCCCATCCGCTCCACAAGAGGACTGGATGTGGAAGAGGTGTTGGATGAGATGAGGGAGGCCATGGAGGTACATGTCCCGCTCGCGGACATGGGGGTCATGATCAAGGCCGACGCCGTGGGCAGCCTGGAGGGCATAGCCTACGAACTGAAGCAACTGGATATTCCCATCGGCAAGGCGGAGGTTGGGGAGATATCCCGCAGGGATGTCATAGACCTCTCCACGAACCCAGACCCGCTCTTGAGGGTCATAATGGCCTTCAACACGGGCACCCTCCCGGACGCGGAAGAGGAGCTCAGGAACACCGACACCACCCTCTTCCAGGGAGACATAGTCTACAAGATAGTGGAGGATTATGTGGAATGGAGGGAACAGAAAAAGATGGAGATGGACGACCAGAGCCGTGGGGAACTGGTGTACCCGGTAAAATTCAAGATACTCCCGGACTGCATATTCCGCCAGAGCAAACCCCTGGTGGTCGGGGTACGTGTGCTGGCGGGACGTATACGCAACGGGGCTCGCATATTACGGGATGATGGAAGGGTGGTTGGGACCATCAAGAGCATCCAGAACGAGGGGAAGACCGTGAAGGAAGCCCCGGCCGGGTCGGAGGTGGCCATATCCATAGATGGCGTGACGTTCGGCAGGCAGTTGGATTGTGATATGACCCTCTATCTGGACATACCGACGGGAGACGTTAAACGCCTGGAAAAGATGGATCTGAACTTCGACGAGAAGGAGATACTCGAAGAAGTGAAGACCATCAAGCGTAAACAGGACCAGTTCTGGGCAATGTGAACCTTTCCTATTCTCCTGTCTCGCTCGCATAGCACAACGAACGTCTGCCGCTCTTCTCCGTACGAACAAAGTCCGCTTTCCTCAGAGCCCGTATGTGGTAGCTGACGACCTTTTTGGAGACGCCTATGCTGGTGGCAATCTCCTTCTGTGAGCTTCCGGGGTTCGTCCTTATCCACCCCAGTATCTTCTCTTCCACCTCGCTCAATACGTGCCTTATGTCTATCTTCGCATCCATGGGATAGAACCGCCGGTACATGCCGTCCTGCCGGGATCGGATATAATCCTCGTGCTCTAGCTTGTTGATGTGGTGGGTCAACACGCCCACCTCCAGGCCCAGGGCCTTCT
>DAOVJP010000153.1 GCA_030673205.1 Thermoplasmata archaeon | reverse complement strand
AGGGGGCAGATCATCTTGTGTATGTGAATGTCACCGAAGATGGAGTGGTGTTGATTGCCAGTGTTATAGAAGGAGATGTATGCTTCAGCTCTTCATATTTTGATTTCTATGCCCAGACATTGGATGATGCGGCTGGCGAGATTATGGTAATGAGAGATGATGTAGTTGACGAAGATATTTATGAGGATCTTACCGGGGCATTGCAGAAAATCAATGATGCCCAGACTATCTCCTATGATTATTTTCGCTCGTTTGAGTATGTGAAAGATGCTATAGAATATCTTGAAGAAAATGGAGCACATGAACTAGTGGACGAATTGACAGATGCAATGGGTGATGTGGCACTATCCTCTGTTCTCTATCAGGAAAAGGATCATGGTTTCGATTCGACAGCAGAAGCATGGGAGAAATTCCAGAAAGCACAAAAAAGATTTATTTCCAACCAATACGAGGCAGGCATCGCACAACTCAGAAGTGCTCTGAAGAAACTTCCAGAACCAAATACCATCCTGTGGGACAAGACAACAAGAGTATCCCACAGCAGGAACACAGTCTCCGAGTTGCTGGTATACGAGGACGAGAGCATGTTGCATCTCGGGTGGTTGGAAGAGATATCGGAGGAGAACCACACCCTCTATGCTAGATCAACTAATTTAGGGAGGACGTGGTGGATCATAGACGCCTCTGAGCAAGCCGCACCCTACCTGTTGTACTGTGGATACGATCCCACCGACGTAGGCCTGGTACTGGATATCACACGGACCCTCTCCCAGATATATGTTCGCCACGACTGTCACTATCTCTACGTGCCCATGGAACCGCCGCCGGACTTCCCTTACCCACTCCCTCCTGACATACCTCTCTGGGGGACCGTAAACGACCCATATTTCGACCAATACCAAGACTACGTGTTCCAGTACGTCGGACGCAAACCATTCTACGTGCCGATGTGCACCCCTGGCGGCATACCAAATCCCCCACCAAAGGCGCCAGACCTATGTGTTGCTTCCATAAGCATGCCCCAATATGCCTTTATAGGCGAAACTGTGAACATAAACACCGTGCTGATGAACATGGGCGACGCAGATGTTAGTGGGGAGGTGTTGACAACACTCTTTGTGGACGGCGTTCTGGTTAAGACCGACGTGATATCTCGCTTTGAGGCGAACGAGACCAGTGTCTATACATTCCAGAAGAGTTGGCACTCGGAAAGGCTTGTGGAAATATCCCAAAGGATCGATCCAGGTATCACGGTGGAGGATGGCGACACCTCGAACAACATCTTGACTCGGAGTCTGGCGGTGCTTGACCCACTTCAGGACTGGGATAACGATGGTTTGTCGAACGAGGAAGAATCACCTCCTGGCGTCTACTGGTTCGAGGGCGAGAACTGCTACTATCCGGGCGTGACCGTGGAAGACGACCCGCTGGCAGGCATGGGCAAGGTCGCGGTGGACGGCTACTGGGCCGTAACCGCAAGCATCTGGAACCAGATCGCCGCAGGCACCTACGATGTGTATATGCGGGCGAAGACGAGCATCCCCGGTAGGACGGCGAAGCTGGAGATCAACACCGATGGCACCAGGCCAGACGGAATTGATTGGCATGCCTACTTCACACTAACGGAAGAATATCAATGGTATAAGGCACCAAATATCGCTTTCCAGGAGCCGAACAGGATACTCGTCCGCGGCGGAATTGCGACCCATTATGCTCCTGGTCCAAAAGACGTCTACATCGATCAGTTCATGTTCATACCCGTGGATTGCAGGAAGATGCCCACGAATCCTATGGATGCCGACACGGATAGGGATGGGCTCTCGGATGGTGAAGAGGCGCCTTCTGGTTGTTACTTCTTTGAAGGAGAAGACTATGCCTATCCTGGCGTCACCATAGAAGAGGATCCAGAGGCTGGTTTTGGGCTTGTTGCAGTGGATGGTTATTGGGCTGTGACCGTGAGCATCTGGGACCAGATCGCCGCAGGGACTTATGATGTGTATATGCGGGCGAAGACAAGCATACCTGGGAGGACGGCGAAGCTGGAGATAAACACCGACGGCACCAGCCCAGGCGATATCGATTGGGATGCCGACTTCATACTAACGGAGGAGTATCAATGGTATAAGGCACCGAATATCGCCTTCCAGGAGCCGAACAGGATACTCGTCCGCGGCGGAGACCAAACCAGTGATCCGGGCCCAAAGGATGTATATATCGATCGGTTCATGCTCATACCCACGGCGTATAACAGAGTTCCAACACACCCGCTAGACCTAGACACCGACGGAGATGGTTTAGAGGATGGAAAAGAGGTGCCGGGAAGCCCACATGCTTTTGTTGTTGACCGGTTCGAGTATGATGATTCTCCTCTTACGCATGAATGGGGAATATATGATGGGACTGGAACCGTGTCCACTGTTTACGAAGAGGATAGATATGGGCGAGTGATGAGATCAACCAGTGGTGAGGGGGTGGGGTTTGGGATATGCCTCCCAGAGCCTGTTGGAACTCCTTTCTCATCTCTTCCCGTTTTCGAGAACCTACACTTCGACATGCAAGCAAATGAGAACTTCTTCTTCTACGTCCAAGTAGAGACCACAGACGGGAATAGCTACTATTTACGATACGATCCTGACAACGACCCCCTGGACACATCCATCTCCGGCTATGCTATCTACGGCATAGGAACCGAATACCGAGACGGAAGCTGGCACACGTTAGAAAGAAACCTCGAACAAGACATCTATCAGGCATGGGGGACACATTATGAATGTACAAAAGGGGTAGCGATACGAGGCGGAAGCTACCAGATAGACAACATATACCTGCACGACGGCACCGCCATCTACAACTCCAACCCACTGATCTCAGACACCGACGGGGACGGGTTAGAGGATGGGAAAGAAGTGTATGGCTTCTACCCCGTGTCAAGGGTAGAGGCAGAGTATTATGTCGATTGGGGACCAATCCTCCCAGAGGAATTCGACCAACCCTATGAGCATCTCGCTTCTTCCTATTACTTCGTCGCTTTCCTTCGGCCCGGAGAGATGCATATGAATATCTTCGTTGAAGAAGAGGGAGAATACAGGATAAAGGTCGGCGCCTTTGCCTATGGAGACCCTAGCACTAAGCCAATTCCAACGTTCACAATCGACTACAACCCAGTGACAGAAGTCTCCCAAGAATTCTCCCCCCACTTCTACACTAGTCTCGCGGAGACATGTTACATGAACTTCACATTCACCTTCACACAGGAAGTTGACGACTCAAAGCAGCATACGATACGAATCCAGGCACTTTCGGATTACGAAACTAGCGGAGCATGGCTTGGAATAGACTACGCCCTGGTGGAGAAGAAAGGAACGAATCCAACCAGACCAGACCTGTTCCTGGAGATAGATTGTATGTCTGCTAAACCTAGTACAGACAGAAATATTGAGGGAACCCCACATATATTTGACATAGACAATGATGCGATAGATTACCTCGTATATTATTATGGGGAATTGGGCATAGATGTACATCCATTGGTGGATGAGGAAGTGTGTGTGGGTCTAGTCGATTTGGATAACGATGGAATCGAGAATGAGAGAGATTTTGATAAAGATGGTCAAGTGGATGTTGATGAAGACACGGGAACAGATGGTTTGGCGGATGAAGATGAACCTGGTTATGATTCTGTAACCAATCCAGATCCGAACGGCGACAATTACGATGCAAAAACAAATCCATTTGGGACTGAGAATAATGGCATACTGGACCCAAATGAGGACGTGGGCAATATGGATAATAGGCTGGACTGGCAAGAAGATTATGATGGCAATAATGATTGGGATGATGAGCTAGATATTATGGAAAGAAAATATCATGATTTCGATGAAACTCATTTATATATCACATATAGTGATTTGCTTTTCAGTTTTGCAGATCCACATCTAGGGGCTCACATCGGGGCCGGTTTGTTAGACTTTAACTATTTTCAAGCATTCTTCAAGAATGCAGAATTCAATCCGGTATATGTGGAAAAACAAATTTTGCTCCACGAGATAGGTCATTGCATATATGTGGGGATTGCAGATGATATGGATTACGCACCTTCTCCTTATGATGATATTCCCTACGAGTATTGGCATATTAGCTCCGGGAAGGAGGAGATATATTCTGGAACCACTGTAGAGGAATTTGATTTAGAGTACCCTGGATTTTATTACCCCGGAGATTACACGTTACCATTGGTTGGGGCAGATGGGGGCGTGCCTCCTCAGCCACAGGAGTTAATAGATCTAGATGTAGACGACGATGGAGATTGTGGAGCATATAAATGGAGCATAATGTGCGGGGGGAGCCTAGAGAATATAGCAGAGGTTGGTATTTTCCCAGATCCGGTGTATGAGTTGGAAGAGTGGAGTACGCATAACGTGAATGCCAAATTTCTGTGGTCGGTAGGAGATTTGTCCTACTGGTGAGGTGATTTGAATGGATGGAAAGTGCGTGTTTTGTTTTGTTGCATCCCTTCTTCTCGGGTCAATAGCTGTGGCTAGTCCTTTATCATTAGGCGAGAGAGGATCT
>DAOVJP010000138.1 GCA_030673205.1 Thermoplasmata archaeon | reverse complement strand
CCCAGGCAGAGGATGCGGCTGGGCGTATGGC
Source organism: Thermoplasmata archaeon (assembly GCA_030673205.1). GTDB lineage: Archaea > Thermoplasmatota > Thermoplasmata > JAGHBH01 > JAGHBH01 > DAOVJP01. The sequence goes on along the minus strand of DAOVJP010000138.1, from coordinate 4,939 downwards.
CGGGGAGAAGATGATAAAAATATACAACTCCGGCAGCTTCCTGGACGAGAAGGAGGTGGCGTTGGAGGCGCAGGAGAAGATATTGGCGGCGTTCGCGGAACAGGGGGCGGAGAAGGTCGTCATCGAGTCCAGACCCGAATATGTGGACGGAAAAAGATTGAGGGCCCTGGGCGATATCGTGTCTTTGGAGGTGGCTATCGGCCTGGAAAGCGCCAACGATACCATCCTCTCCCAACACATAAACAAGGGTTTCACCTTCGAAGATTACCGGCAGGCGGCGGAGGACGTGAAGAAGGCGGGGGCGGAGTTGCGCACCTATCTGCTGATGAAACCGCCGTACATGACAGAGAAAGGGGCTCTGGAAGATGTGCTGTCCTCCGTCGAGAAGATAGCGCCGCTCACGGATATCATCTCCATCAATCCCATGAACATACAGCGCAATACGGTGGTGGAGAAACTCCACAAACAGGGCCAGTACCGCCCTCCATGGTTGTGGAGCGTCGCGGATGCTCTCCTCCATTCCCCTGCAGACGTCAGGACCGTGTCCTCTCCGACCGCCGGAGGGCGGAAGCGGGGGCCGCACAACTGCGGGAAGTGTGACAAAGAGGTGTTGGCGGCCATAGAACAGTTCTCGTTGGGAGGGAACAAGAAGATATTGGAGGAGGCGGTGGGCCAGAGGTGCGGGTGCCGAAGGGTCTGGGAGGACCAGATGGATTACGATAGCATGGTGGGGATCATCGTTGATATTGATGGGTGGCGGAATGGGACGTGGGCCTAGCCTGTTCCGATGAAAAATGGAAAAGAAAAGGGGGGTTGGATGTCGAAGGCCGTTCGGCTTTCTTACTGCCGTCCGTCGACGATGTGCTCCACGACCTCGGGGTCGGCGAGGGTGCTGGTGTCCCCGAGCTGGTCCACCTGATGGGCAGCGACTTTCCTGAGGATACGGCGCATGATCTTGCCGCTCCTGGTCTTTGGCAGTCCGTCCACGAACTGTATCTTGTCCGGGGTGGCTATGGGGCCTATCTCCTTCCTGACGTGTGTGCGCAGCTCTTTCTTCAACTCGTCGCTGGGTGTAGAGCCTGTCTTCAATATCACATAGGCATAGATGCCCTGTCCCTTTATCTCGTGGGGGCAGCCGACCACGGCGCTCTCGGCGACTAGGGGATGGCTTACGAGGGCGCTCTCGACCTCGGCTGTTCCCATGCGGTGTCCGGAGACGTTGATGACATCATCCATCCTCCCGGTTATCCAGAAGTATCCGTCCTCGTCCCTGCGGGCTCCGTCGCCACTGAAATAGTAGCCGGGGAACATGCTGAAGTAGGTCTCTTTGAACCTTGCTTCGTGGTTGTACACCGTTCTCATCATGCCAGGCCAGCTGCGCTTGATGACCAAAGCGCCCTCTGTAGCGCCTTCTAGTATCTTTCCCTTCTCATCCATGAGGAGAGGCTCGACGCCGAAGAAGGGCAGTGTGGCGCTTCCGGGCTTCGTGGGGATGGCTCCGGGCAGAGGGGTGATGAGATGTCCGCCGGTCTCTGTCTGCCACCATGTGTCCACTATGGGGCATCTCTCTTTGCCCACGATCTTGTGGTACCAGTTCCAAGCCTCTGGGTTTATAGGCTCGCCCACGGTGCCGAGCACCTTGAGTGAGGAGAGACTGCACTTGTTGACCCATTCATCGCCCTCTTTCATGCAGGCGCGTATGGCGGTGGGGGCGGTGTAGAAGCTGTTGACCTTCCACTTGTCCACAACAGCCCAGAAACGGCTGAAGTCAGGATAGCTGGGTACGCCCTCGAACATGACGGTGGTAGCACCGTTGATAAGCGGCCCATACACTATGTAACTGTGGCCAGTGACCCAACCGATATCGGCCGTGCACCAGAACACATCTCCTTCCTTATAATCGAACACATACTTGTGCGTGAAAGCGGTCCACAGCAGGTATCCACCGGTGGTGTGCAGAACACCCTTGGGCTTGCCAGTGGAACCGGATGTGTATAGGAGGAACAGCGGGTCCTCCGCGTCCATGATCTCTGGCTCACACTTGGCCTGGACATCCGGGGCGGCCATCTCTTCATGATACCAGAAGTCACGGCCAGCTTTCATACCGACATCGACGCCGGTGCGCTTGAGCACCAGTACCTTCTCCACAGTGGGGCACTCCTTCACGGCGGTGTCTACGGTGGCCTTCATGGGTATCTTCTTCTTCCCGCGGTACGCGCCGTCGGATGTTATTATGTAGTTAGACTTGGCATCCTGGACACGGTCCTTGATACTGTCTGCGGAGAATCCGCCGAATATGACGCTGTGGGGCGCCCCTATGCGGGAACAGGCGAGAGTGGCAAAAGCCAGTTCGGGAACCATGGGCATATACAAGGTCACGCGGTCGCCCTTCTTCACGCCGTGCTTCTTCAGAACATTTGCGAGATGGTTGACCTCATCATAGACCTGTTTGTATGTGTAGGTCCGATCCTCTGTGGGCTCATTGCCCTCCCATATTATGGCAGGCTGATCTCCTCTGGTCTCCAGGTGCCTGTCCAAACAGTTGTAGGAAGCGTTCAGCTTGCCGTTCTTGAACCATTCTATCTTGCCGTTGACGAAATCGTCCTCGACAACCTTGTCCCATTTCTGGTTCCAGGTGAGGAATTCTTCGGCCTTCTCACTCCAAAATCCTTCTCGGTCCTCAATGGAACGCTTGTACATCTCCTTGTACTGTTCCATGTCTTTCACATAGGCCTTTTCGCTCAAAGCCACAGGGGGAACATACTTCCCGCTCACTTCCTGTATTATATCGCCAGCCATGATTATAGCTCCTCTATTATTTGGGACATCCTGTCCCACGTGGGGGCGCTATATGGTCATTTATAATAAACGTTTCGGGGAGAGGGGCTTCAAGAGAGGGTAGAGCCTATTCCGGTCACCTCTATTTTTTGCCCTTCTCACCATCGGAGAACAAACACTCCATCGTTCCGTCTATGCCTCTTACGGCGTTCATGCTCCCCGACCATTCCTTCAGAATGCTGCCGTATCCTTCCTCAACTGCCTGAGCTGCCTGGTCCAATAGCTTTTCCAGTTTTTCGGTCACATAGCCCTTGAACACCACCGCTATGAAGAAACTGCCCCCTCTCTCTATGAGTATGCTCTTCTCTCCGAACTCCAGCTTCTTAAGGCCAACACCTTCTTCTCCCGCATCTGTGACGCTTATGAACGCCTCCGAGATGAACTCCTGAATTCCCGTTAGCATGGAACTGAGTATCTCCTCATCCACCTCTTCCCTGTCCAACGCCCCTATATGGTGTATGAGGGTCCCGTTCTCATGTATCAAGAACGCCTGTTCTATGGCGAATTTTCGTGTGATCCTCCAATAGACCAGGACCGATATTGCGCCGCCCAGGGCGCTGATGAGCAGAAGAGGCAACAACCAGGGACTTATCACCTCTTCCGTGGTCGGCCTTATCGCCTTTAACTCGAATGGCTGCGAACTTACTTCGAGCTCGCCGTCACTCGCGGTGAACACCACATTCGACAAGGTATCATTCCCCTGGAAGCTCCACATGGCCATGTGGGTGAATGGATCTACATAGACCTCGGGGTAGTTGCATGAGAACACAAGCGTCTCGCTGTCTATGTCACCGAAATAATCGTCAAGATCTATGATCCACGCATCCCCTTCCTCTATCGATATGTCCATCAGGCTCTGTCGGATGTACGGCGCGTCGTTCACGGGGTTCACAGCCACCATGATGCCTATTGGCATGGAGGTCATCCCCATGTCGTCCACAGCTATGAATACGACATATCCCTGGCCGCTCCAGTTCTCCGCTGAACCAAAGTTGACCGCCCCTCCCTCGCCTATGTGGACCGTGATGTTCTGCTCCCTAGAACTCTCCATGAACGATGAGATGCTGCCGTCAGGATCGGAGAAATGGTCATTCAGGTCGAAGGCGCCCTCCAGAGCGCCGTCCTCGGGAAATGACACATTGTCCATTCCGCCGGAGAATATTGGCGGGCTATTGCTCGTTATTATTACTCTGATGGCCTCGGATACCATGTTCTCTCCATCGGAAAGATTGACCATGACTATCTTTTCCAGCGGCGTTCCGGGGGTAAAATTGCCTGTGTAGTTCAACAGGAGGCGCAGCCCTGTGGTGGTTATCCACGGTTTATCCGTGGTCATCTGTAGATCGAAGATGCTGGAATCATCGTCCACGTATGGTGTCAGGTCCAATGTATACGTCATGTTGTATCCCATATATATCGGGTCTTGGACCCCAGATAGCGAGGGGGGCGTGTTCACGGATATGACCGTGATCTTCAATGTGGTCTCTGAGAAGGCCCCATATGGGTCGTATGCGCGGAAGGCCACGATCTCTATTCCTCCCCAATTACCCATGGCCGAGAGGGTCACTTCATTATCCTCGTTCAAGGATATCGTGACATGCTCATTTCCCAGATAGTGGTAGTACAGCAGGTCATCGTTGTCATCCACAAAATGGTCATCCAGATCAAAGGCTAACAGCACCTCTCCCTCATACATCTCTATGTCCTCTATTTCCGCAGAGAGCTTTGGCGGATAATTATCCGTTATATGGACGCCCATGAAATCAGAATCCTTGTCCCCCATCTCATCCTCCACCGTTATCGTCACGTTCAGCGTGTTCCCTAGCTGGCTCTGCGGGTATGTGAATGAAAGGAACATTCCCTCCACCGCGATGTTCTCCACAGGTTGTGATGTGCTTATGGTCAGGTCTTCCGGGGAGCTGTGGGCATCCGTTATATATGGGCCTAGGTCCAGAACATACGGGTGGTCGTAATGGATGAAGATATCCGGTACACCCTGTATCGCCGGAGGATGGTGCTCTATCTCTAGGACCCCTATGCACACATAATCGACATCATTGTTCCCAACGGCGTCCCGGACCTCCAATGTCGCTGTGTAATT
>DAOVJP010000102.1 GCA_030673205.1 Thermoplasmata archaeon | reverse complement strand
GTTCAAGAAGGGGATAGAGCATGGAGAAAGAACTGGCACCCTCGCCCGCTGGGGATGATAGGGTAGAAAAGGTTTTTTAGGCGGTAGGCCTTACCTGTCATGTCGGAGGAGGACACATGGCTAATCCATTAGACAGACTAGACGAGCAACATCTCAGTCCAGCAGAGGCGTATGTTGATGAGAGATTGAAGAGGATAGAGGCAGGGAAGCTGGGGCCTGAATATGTCCAGTGGTTATGCTCTCACAAATGCAATTTCCGATGCTCCCATTGTGGGACGGGGGCTGCCGAGGCGGACCCTAACGAGATGAACACCAAGGAAGCGTTCAAGTTGGTCGAAGACCTGGGAGCGATGGGCACCAAGCTACTATCCCTTACGGGAGGAGAACCTATAGTGAGAGATGACGTGTTCCAAGTGCTCAAGCACGCAAAGGACCAAGGGATACACGTTGGCTTCGTCACCAACGGATACGCCGTGGAGGAGGTAGCCGACCAGATAGCTAAGGTCGAGGTCGACTCGGTCCTCGTGAGCATAGACGGCTTTCAAGAGCATCACAACGAGATACGTGGGATGCCCGATTCCTACCAGCGAGCCATAAAAGCGTTGGATATCCTTGAGGATATCGGCGTGACTGCCAGGGGTGTATCTGCGGTGTTCCTCTCCTCCAATGAGAAGGACATACCAAAGATCGTGGAGGACGTGATGAGCCATGGTGTCACCAGGATGAGGATACAGGCCGTGGTGCCCGAGGGACGGGCGAAGAAGATGGAGAATACGAAGGAGGAGATCTATCGTATGCTCAAGCTCATCATGGAACTCCGTGCAGAGGGCTATCCGATCGAGGCATGTGAGGGACTGGGCTATCTGGGCCCCTTGGAGAAGAAGGTCCGCCCCTACAACTTCCTGTGCGGGTGTGGTTATACCACCTTCACCGTTAACGACCTAGGTCTCGTGCAGGGCTGCCCTGCCATCGATTTCCCAGAGTTGAACGAGGGGAATATTCGCGAGCGTCCTCTCAAAGACATCTGGATGAACAGTTTCGGCCGGTTCAGACGCACCTTATATGAGGATCTTCCGGAGAAATGCCACGATTGTGAGTATCTGAGCATGTGCAGAGGCGGCTGCTGGCTGCATCGGGTGAACGGAGAACATTGTTTCATAGATGAAGCTAAGAGGGTAGCCGAAGAAATGTTATAGACGGCCCGGGCTACAACTACGCCCCGCCGAACATCTTCTTGAAGAAGCCCTTCTTCTCCCCTGGAGAAGGTATCTCTGCCCATATGTCCTTTCCAGAGGCGCCGTCCATGACCAGTCTGTAGACCCTATCCCCATACTGATATTTGATGATCCACACAGGCGCGTGCAGGAACTCCATCTCTTCCACCTCGATCTTCGTCTCCGTCTTTGTGAAGGTGTCCACGATATCGGAGAGCAGATGGCGGGCATGGGCATCCAGCTCCTGTCGAAGAACTTTTCGGGCCTCGTCCTCCTCCATTTCCGCGCTCAAGAACTTGGCTCCGGGGGGTACTTGGCTCAGGTTGAAGGGCACCTTGCTTTCCAAAGGCACCGAGTACTCGGCCGTGGGGAATTCCGCTCCTCTCCTGGCCATTATCTTCCAGAAATATTCTTTTTCGAACGTTCCTTTCCGTTCCTCGTTCGTGCCTGTTCTGGTGAGGTACCCAATATATTCGGTGCTGGCCTTCACATGGAACACGAAGAAGGGGAGGAGCTCCAAGGTGCTCTCCATTATTCTGCTCTTCTTGGCCAGGTCCGGGGGTTTGAGGAAGCCCTTTCCCATCCAACTCCGGGCATAGGGGAGTATGGTCTCTGGCGTGGTGTATCTAGCAGGTATTATAGAATGCTGGAATATGTATTTGACGCCGGTGGCGGTGTTGATATCGCTGGCGCAGAACCCACAGGTGATTATGATCTCTCCCGGCTCAAGTTCCAGCGGCGCCCCGCAGTTGGGGCATTTGATGGACTGGACCACCTGTGTCATGCTCTTCCTACATGTAGAGGAGGGGGCTTAAACCTTGCCTCCGGTGGGGGTGCGTCTAGATGAAGAGAGCGGCGAAAACGAGGCTGGCCATGGTCATGAGTTTGATCAATATGTTGATGGATGGTCCGCTGGTGTCCTTGAAGGGATCGCCGACCGTGTCCCCTATGACGCCAGCCTTGTGTCCCTCCGATCCTTTTCCACCGTAGTGCCCTTCCTCGATGTATTTCTTGGCGTTGTCCCATGCACCTCCGGCGTTGGCCATGAAAACAGCCAGGACAAATCCGCAGACAAGGGCGCCTATCAAGAGTCCGGTCACCGCAGCCACGCCGAGGAGCATGCCCACGGTCAGGGGAGCGCCGATGGCTATGATCGCGGGGAATATCATCTCTCTCTGTGCTGCCTTGGTGCTTATGTCCACGACCCGGGCATAGTCTGGCTCTTCTGTCCCGTCCATTATGCCGGGGTGTCTTCTGAATTGGCGCCTGACCTCTTCCACTATCTTTCCGGCGGCCTTTCCAACGGCGTTGATGGTAACGCTGCAGAACAGGAAGGGCAGCATGGCACCTATGAACAACCCTACTAGGACCAGTGGGTTCATGAGGTTGATGCTGTAGTGGGAGATCACTTGGTCGTAGTGTATGAATGCGAAGCCAGGGGCTCCAGGGGTGACAGTGGTCCCAGCTTCAATAGATATCGTTCCTGCCTCCCATGCGAATCGTTTGATCTCGTCCAGATAGGCAGCCAGCAGCGCGAGAGCGGTGAGGGCGGCGGAGCCTATAGCAAAGCCCTTTCCGGTGGCGGCGGTGGTGTTACCCAGGCTGTCCAGGGCATCGGTGCGCTCCCTCACATATTCGGGTTGGTTGCTCATCTCCGCTATGCCGCCAGCATTGTCCGCCACTGGACCGTATGCATCGGTTGCCAGGGTTATTCCCAGGGTGCTGAGCATCCCAACGGCGGCCATGCCTATGCCGTACAGTCCTATCTCCGGCTGGGTTATGCTTCCACCGGAGAGGAAGAAGGCAGCTAGTATAGCGCAGCCTATGGTGATGATGGGTATGACGGTGCTGAGCATCCCGACGCTCATTCCGCGCAGGATGACAGTGGCCGGGCCGGTCTTGGATGCGGCGGCTATGGATCTTGTCGGTTTGTAATGGGCACTTGTGAAATATTCGGTGCTGAAACCTATCACGTTACCGGCGACAAGGCCAGCAAGCATAGCATACCATATACCTATGTAATCGCTGCCGAGGATCTTATCGACAATGAAGTAGCTGGCCACGAAGATCAATCCTGTGGCGACATATACGCCCATCCTGAGAGCCTTAAGCAGAACGCTCTGTTCCGCCTTCTCCCCGGATTTCACGAAGAACGTCCCGATGATGCTGGCTATAACTCCAGCTCCTGCCACCACCATGGGGATGGTGATGAAGGCCAGCATGGCCTGATCGATCCCTCCGAGGGCTGCTTGTTTTGCGCCTCCGAGGCTGAGCGCCGCAGCCGTTCCAAGGGCCATTGTGGCCACAATGCTGCCCACATAGCTCTCGTAGAGGTCGGCGCCCATGCCGGCCACGTCGCCTACGTTGTCGCCTACGTTGTCAGCGATCGTCGCAGGGTTCCTAGGATCGTCCTCAGGTATCCCCGCTTCCACTTTGCCAACGAGGTCGGCGCCCACATCCGCCGCCTTGGTGAATATGCCCCCGCCCACTCTGGCGAAGAGGGCCATGGACGATGCTCCCATTCCGAAGGTTATCATGGCCGCGGTTATGTCATGGAATTCGAGTTCGAAAACATATCTGAGGGCGTAGAACCATATGCTGATATCCAGAAGTGCTAGGCCCACGACCATGAGTCCCATGACCGCTCCGCTGGAGAAGGCGATGCGCAGCCCCCGGTTCAAACTGTGTTTTGCGCCGGCGGTGGTCTTGGCGTTGGCCATCGTGGCCACTTTCATCCCGATATATCCGCTGAGGGCGGAGAAGAATCCTCCGCTGACGAAGGCGAATGGAACGAACATGGTCAGATAACCTTGCGTGGCGAGTATGGAGAGCACGATGAACATGAATATGAAGAAATATGCTACCCCTTTGTATTGGCGGTTGAGATAGGCGCTTGATCCTTCCTTGATGGAAGCCGATATCTTTCGCATCTCCCTGCTGCCAGAACTCTGCTTCTGCAGGAATTTGTATAGATACAGAGCAAAGCCCAGTGCAATTATGCTGGCTATTGGTGCTAGTATGGTGTAGTCCAAATGTACCACGTCCTATGTTGGGGGCAATGCAATTTGCATATAAAGATTTGGTGTTTTTAGAGGTCGTTCCATGGTGGGATGAGACAGGAAAGGGGGAAAAGAGAGTGGGCGGGGAGGAACGTCGTTCAGCATGGCCATCGGCCCTCATTTTTGGCGAAAGCCTTATAGCCATTTGGAGGTATGCGGGTGGGGGCGAGAAAAATGCCTTCTTCAGGACAGGGTACAGATCAGACCACGAGCAGTGGTTCTTCCGTTACTTCCGACGAGCTTAGAAGGAAGAGAGCACATATCGAGGATTACAGAGAGATAACCAAGTTGAGACAGCGTTCTGCCAAGGCAGCCGCCTCTGCCGCAAAGCTCAAGACCAAGATGAGGGAGAACGAGGCGAAGATGGTCAAATATACGCATATGGCAGTGAGCCAGCGCCACAAATCCAAGATGTACCAGGAGAAGAAGAAGGCCTACGAGAGCGAATCAAAGCACCTGGCCGAAGAGCTTAAGGTGGGGGAGTTGGAGTTGAAACAACGCTCCAAAATGGAGATAAAGAAAGCAAAGCTCATAGAGAAGTCGGCTAGGATGGAGCAGAAGAGCACCCAGGCCGAGGCAAAGGCCGCGACGTTCACGGACCGTGCCACACGATTTCAGGAGCGAGCTGCATTGTTCGAATCCAAGGGCAGGGAGCATGAGCTGGATGCGAAGGAATACAAAGAGAGGGCGGACAAGCTCGAATCAGTTATGGGATAGGTGACAGAATGGCTAGTGAACTAAAGAAAAAATTACTTTTGTTGGGCGACGGCGCAGTGGGAAAGACCAGTCTCGTAGGGCGTTTTGTGCTTGACAAGTTCGATGATAGATATATAACAACCATAGGCGCCAAGGTGACCAAGAAAGACATCCAGTTCAAGGTCGGCGGGGAGCCCACCAAATTCTGCATGATGTTATGGGATATTTTGGGACAGCAGGGGTATTCCAGCATACAAAAGGCCAGTTTTGCAGGGGCGGACGGAGCCCTCCTGGTGTGCGATGTGACCAGAGCCCAGACGGTGGAGAGCCTGAAGACGTATTGGATCCCACAACTCAAGGAGGTGGTGGGTGACGTCCCCTTGGTCTTCCTTGCTAACAAGGCGGACCTGAAGGATAGGGAGGTAGGGCCGCAGGAGATGTTCGACCTGGTGGGAGATTATAACGCCAACTTCTTCTTCACGAGCGCGAAGACCGGCATGAACGTCAACCTAGCCTTCTACAAACTCGCATTCTATTTGCTCAAGAAGATGGACGCCCAGAGCGATGTGTCCGTGGAGGGTGATGAATACACCCCTCAATTGGTGGAGAAGGATTCGTATACGGCTGTAGAGGTCGCGGATATGATAATGACGGATTTCTGTGCCTCGGATGATGTGGTGGGCATAGATGGTACCATGGAGATATTGGTGCCGCAGTTCGATCGGGCAGGGGTGG
>DAOVJP010000391.1 GCA_030673205.1 Thermoplasmata archaeon | reverse complement strand
CGGGGATATTGCCATGCTTCTGTGACCTGTTTGAGTATTCTGAGGAGGGCGTCCTCCATGGATGCGTTCTTGTCTCGTGTTATAGCCGATATGCCATATATGCAGGTGAGTTCTTTCACTCTTTCTTTGAGGTCTTTGAAGGCCTTTGCCGTTCCCGCTTCTTCCTGTCGGCCATCTTTGTTAGCGTCGTTCATGTCGTCACTCAAGGTGTTCCCTCCTCCTCGTTACTCTTCTCACATTCCTCCGTGCTCCGCCCTTCTTTCAGTATCACACCGTGACTGTGGCTTCCGTCGATCCGTACTTCAAGAGGGGAGGGGAGCAGGATGTGCCGCAGGTTCTCCGTTTCCTCTACTGCGGGAAGGGAGTCTAACCAGTCCCAATCAATGTTCTCTTTGCCAGATGGTGTTATCGTGAAATATCCCGTGTGGGCGGATATCATGTTGTGGAAGAAATGTGATCCTTGGGAGGGGTCTATGATCCGTTCCTCAACAGGTGTTTCCACTATTATCTTCGCCCCGGCTATGTCGCTCCATGTTACCGGTATTCCCAGCCATTGATCGGTGGAGCCCCAGCGCCCCGGGCCGATGAGAATGTACGGGTGGTTGCTCTCTATCAGTGACATGTTCATCTTCCTTACCTGTGGGACGATCGACATGCTCTTGGACATCTCGAAATCTTCCGGTTTGACATATACTATGTCTCGTATATTAGATATTATTCCGTTGCCCAGCACATTGCCCGTATGGCATAATAGCTCCTGCTCTCCATAATCGCCTATCTCCACCTTTACGGACGGGTCTCTGGATAACATGCTTCTTATCTGCAGAACGAATAGTTACGATGGCTGAAATCGTTCCGGATAGATGTTGACGGCGAATTCCAACTCCACTGGATTCCCTATGGCTACCTCCCCTGTGCGAAGGAGGAGGTGTATGGCCGAGGGGAGGGGGAGGGTGTCCATCTGAAGGATGGGGGCGAAGTCTATCACTCTGGGGCCATCGCGGCCTATGCCAGGATATAGTCGGTCATCGCTAGGCAAGTATGTCGAAGCGGTGTGATCGAGGATCCCATGGTCTTCTGCTGTTCGGAGGTCCAGCTTGACCAGGGCGCTGTCCTCGTCGCGCTGTACTATGTTTACATAGGAGGTGAGGTCCACAGCGAAGAATTTTGTTTGGGATTGTCTCAATAACTCCTTGACGGTGCCGTATTTGGGGAGTCGAGGGTGGATAGGACAAAATCGGAACGAGGCCCCTCCTTCCACCACGGCCTTTCCCAGTCCCAAGGCGATGTTGGCCACACCGTCGGTGGACCTGCACGGGCCTGATGGATAATAGTCATAGGATTTTGCGACCCCGGATATTGTCGGATAGAACAGGTCTCCGTGCTTCTGGCCAACCAGTTCTTGTATTATCACGGCCATCTTCTCGTCCTCCGTTGTGGCAGGGGTGGTCTCCATGTATGTCCTGGCTTTCTGGAAGAATACGGAGGCATACACATATTTCACTGCGTTGCAGAGCTCTTGGAACCTCAGGTCCGTTTCCCACGATTCATTGGGGAGTAGCAAGGATGAATAAACGCCTGCGAACGGGTGGATAAGGGCATCCTCCAAGAGGCTGGAGGATCGGACCACCAGGGGCACCCGGGTCTCTCTCACGAACGCCCGCAGATCCCCGAGGAGCACTGCGGGAAGGCTGGACTCCATGAACTTCACGCCAATTCGTTCGTCAGAGAGCTCATAGAGCCCTTCGTCCAACAGGCCGTTCTCTTCGAGAAAAGCGTCGAATATGTCGGAGCACAGCACCACGGTCCGGGGCATGGTGATATTGAATCCGGGG
>DAOVJP010000255.1 GCA_030673205.1 Thermoplasmata archaeon | reverse complement strand
ATTGCCGTTGTCCGTGGCTTCGATGTCATAGAGCCAAGCCCAGTCCCATGTGGCGTTGGGGTCCGGAGCGTTGACATCCGGATGTACGTCGCCGAAGGCCGTGGAGATGTTGGCGTGCCATAGGCCACTTCCTACATCCTCTGCGCTCCCGTTGAGCTCGAACCATTCCGGTCCTCCCATGAGGCTGCTGTAGAAGATGTATCGGCCAGTCCCATTCTCCATTTGACATATATATGGGCTGGTCTCGTTGACGGCCGGGGTGGGCAAGGTGATGACGGGCGCTTCTCCGTCCACGTGGTACTGGCGCAGGGATATGAAGGACGTGAGGTTTACATTGTCCACCGAGTATATGAAGAACTTGACCGTGGAGAGGTGCGGGGCCGGGGGGATGGTGCAGTTGTATCTCTTGAACGGCCCGGGTATCGGGTCCATGGTGATGCTGGGCGAAGACAGGTCGGGCATGGAGCCGTTCGTTGTGTAGTATAGTGTGACCGTGTCTAAACCGGAGCCATCCTCCGTTATGATCACCGTGACCTCCACGGGCTCTGCTCTCAACCATCCATCCGGTCCGGTGACGGTGAAGCTGTTGGTGCCGTCATCCACCGTCGGCAGGCCGTTGGAGGGCTTGGAATTATCGACTGTGACGATCACTGTTCCCAGGCCATGCAAGAGCGCGTCGTCGGTTGTGTTGGCGCGTATCGTGAGGTGATAGAGATCAAGGCCAGTGGTGTCCCATTCATAATGCCACTGTGCCGTGGTGTTATTATACGTAGCATATCCTATGTGATTCCATCCCGGAAGGCTGGAGTGATAGTATTCCAGACTGATGTTGGTAGTGTCATTCTGACTCTGGATGGTGATGTTGTAGATGCCGGTGATGTTCTCCTCCGACAGGGGCGCTATGAACGCGGGGGTTGGGGCAATATTATCCACTCCTACGTTCTCTAGGACATAGTTCCCGGTGTTGCCCGCGGCATCCCTGGCGGAGCACTTTAGGTCCACGTATATGTCCCCCAACAAAGGAGTGTCCCAGGTGAAGGTGCCGTCTGGCGCCTCCGCCCCTACGAGTTGATATATTTGGGGAAGGGCGGTGTGGTTGGCCCATTCAAAGTATACCTCCACCACGTCCGGGCTGTAGGTGTAGGCCAGTTCGTAGAGACCGGTTATGTTGTCCCAAGTGCTCAGATTGGTCACGAGGATGGTGGGGGGCAGATTGTCCAGAGTGACGTTGAGCACGGTGTCGTTCCCCTTCAATCCAACGTTATCGGTGGCATTTGCGACGATAGTGACATTGACGGCGTTAGATGGTATAGCGAGATCGGTGTTCCACAGATACCACCATGTGCCATTGCCCACTGGGTTCATGTTGCCCAGGGTATTCCAAGCGGTGCCGTTGTACCATGAGAGCTCTATGACCTCCGCGTCTTCTTCTTCGAGCGTGATATTGTACATCCCACCTATGAACCCGTCGTCTTGTGGCGTGAGGAGTGACGGCGTTGGGGCGGTGTTGTCTATCTCCCTGTTCATAGCCGTGGCCATACTCATCAGGCCTGCATCATCGGTCACATTCACATAGATCGTTGTGGGATAGTGATCCAAGCCCGTCGTATCCCATAATATGGTCCAGTTCGTCCCATCGAAGACACCAGGACCTATGAGGTTCCAACCTCCAGTTATATACCAGTATTCCACGGAAACCACGTCCGGGTCGCTGGTGAAGTTGAGCCAAATGGACCCGGTTATGTTCATCACACCAGCCCAGCTCATGTTATCGAAGCCCGGGGGCTTATTGTCTATCTCGTTCACGGCCACGGTGGTATTGCCCCAAAGACCAGCGTTGTCGGTGGCGTTCGCACTGATGGTGACTGCATCCATCTCTCCGAACGGGAGAAGGGCAAAAGTGTCCCACTCCAGATACCAGTCCACTCCGCCCCATGCCGCATTGCCTATGAGGTTCCAGCCTACGGTGGCGTTGTAATACCACCAGTCCACGCTGGTTATGTCTCCGTCGCCAGTGAGGGTAAGATTGACGGTCCCGGTGAGATGTTCCCCTCCGGTCGGGAATGTTATGGCGGGGGGGGGATGGGGGTTGTCTATCTCATCGATCATTATGCTGGAGTTTCCCCATCCGCCGCTGGTGTCCGTGGCGTTGACACTGATCTCCACGTTCGTGATGTCCAAGGCGCTGGTGTCCCATACGAGGACATAGTTGTCGGGGCCGGTCAATGCCGCGTTCCCGATATAGTGCCATGTCCCATCATTATACCAGAAGCTGACGTTGGTTATCCCTGCCTGGGCTAGGTTTGTTGATAGGGATATCGTGCCAGTGACATTGGCTCCTGTCAGAGGGTTGGTTATGGTCGGGTTCGGATGTGCGTCCAGTTGTATGTAGGCGAGGTTCCACATGTTTGGAGTGTGGATCGTTATATTGTCCGTGTAACCTGTCTTGCTGGCTGTTATGTTGAACGGGTTGTAGGAGGTGACATTGGTGGCGTTCTTCATCATCGTTGTCACGACATACCAGTTCAGCTCGCCGTTAGCATCCGTGAGCTGGGTGTTGTCATCCAAGGTGCCGTTCGAGTTATCCTCTATGCGCAGGGAAGCCCCCGATACCGGCCCGCCGACGTGCATCTCCTCCACCAGGACGTGCAGGTAGTGTTGATGCAGTAACACGCCCAGCCCGAATACCGATTCAAAGTCGCTGGTAGAGTTCAGCAATGTGGCCGTCCCGTTGTTGATGATGTAGTCTCCACCAGTACAGTTCTCAAAGAGGATGTTGGCGGTGCCGTTGTCCAGCAGGATGATGGTGTCGGAGAGGGTAACGTTATCGAATGAGGCTAGTCCTGACAGCAGATACATCGCCGTGGCCACTCCCGCAGCGTCCTGGATAGTGCTGTCCTCTACGGTCAGAGTGCTTCCGAGTACGGCGAGATCATATCCCCATGAGCTATTGGACCGTATCACGCTGTTGTTCTGAAT
>DAOVJP010000023.1 GCA_030673205.1 Thermoplasmata archaeon | reverse complement strand
GGGACGATGGAGGCGGTCCAGGCTTCATATCCTTCCCCGAGGAGGGGGATATAGATACTTCGTTGGAGGGAGATACCATAACATTCTCCGCCCCCATAATCATACACAACGATGGCCTCTTTCCGATAGAGGATTTTGTGATAGACATAGACATGAAGTATGGTGAGAAACTCGTATTCCAGGGGCATAATGACATGGGGGACATTCCAGGTGGCGAGAGCGCTCCCAGGACACTTGAGTTCTCCACATCCGTAGGCAGCCTGGTGGAGGATGGCCTGGCAGAGGTACTTTTCCAAGACCTCGAAATGGATCTCCTCATAAGCGTGGGGGCCAGCTACCTCTTCGGCTGGATAGGCTTTGAACTCCACATACCCCAGGATATGGAATGGGAAGCGCCAGTTGGTATTACGGTGGATGGGGATAACATAGATGTGGATACTTCGACGCGGATACTCACTGTTCCCGTTATCATCGACACGGCCGAATGGGTCGTGGCTAATGTGACCAGCACCATAGAGCTGGATATACCGGGTCTATCGCCCGCTCCCAGTGCCGATCTCAACATATCTCTCACAGGCGGCGGAGGAGGATCGAGCACATATGATCTGGAATTCACCATCCCCCCCTCCTTTGACCTCGCTGGCCTGGACCCGAACGATGTTTCCCTGGTGGCAGACATAGACCTTGTCATAGGGGACGAAACGGCTAGCTACAAGTTGGACATAGATCTACCTCAGGAGGGAGAAGATATGCCCGAGGAGGAAGGCCCATGAACCAGTGGGAGGTAATGAGGGCCCCCACGGCCACGGAACGCCCCAAGAGACCCGAGGGAGGCAAATGCAGCCAGTGCGGCGAGAGGGCACTAGAGTTCCACGATGATGGTAGCGGCATGTGCTCCAACTGTGGGTACACGTTCATGTGGGACAAGAGCAAGGAGCAGGAGACGCCTGGGACGACCACGCCTCCTCAGGAGCAGCCCCCTCTTTATTCCCAACCTGTGCAGGCTCCTCCGATCTCGGCACCTCCCCAGGCACCCCCTCTGGGTATGGAAGGCCCCCCGCCTTATGCTTCTTCTCCGCCCGACCAAACACCCCCCTCGCTCTCGGCACCTCCGCCCCCTCCCGCGCCTTATGCAGCTCCTTCCGAGCAGTTCCCTCAACAAGCTGGGGCAGCTCCTTATCCTGGCCCACCTTCGGGCACAGCTCTCCCCCCTGGTATAGCTCCACCTCCAGGAACAGCTCTTCCCCCCGGAGCAGCCCCTCCTCCAGGGCTAGCACCCCTGCCGTTCCAATACTATCAACAACCCCCTCCTCCCGCAACCATGGACGACCTTGAACCCAACACAAAGAAGGCGTGGAAGAAGATGAAGAAAAGGTTCAAAGGAGGCATGGGACCAGGTATCTGGGGCGGCGTAGGCGCCGGCATTATGTACATAATGATCCCCCTAGTACCTCTCATCATAATACCGATGCTCGTTCCTTCAGATTTCGACATGAAAGAGGCCCCGGAGTTCATCCAGACATTGTTCACGAAGCTCTGGGCCATCCCTCTCATGCTCGGATGGTTCATGGTCCTGGCTGGATTCTTCAAGAAATATTATAGGAGGGGAAGCCCCCAGCGAGCCATCTCCTTCGTCTCATTCTCGGCAGGCAAGGCTCTCTACATGTATGCCTTCTTCGCTCCCTTCATAATATCCATCTCCATAGGGGATGGGGGGATGGACCTCGATTATAGAGGGTACTTCACCATACTCTATTCGTTGATAGCCCTGGGTGCTCTCTACTCCGTGTTCGAATGTATCGCATTGCGAAAGGACCTGGATTCCTATTACAATGGCATCATCCCCATAGAATATTATCCGAGGAAGTACAGAAAAGAAGTGCCGCCACCACCCGCTCCTCCGGGGGACCAGGCACCCCCTCCTATTCCTCCAGGCACCCCATTGCCACCCCCTGCTTCTCCGGAAGACCCAACATATTCGCTGCCTCCACCGCCAGCCCCCGATCCACAATATTCGCCACCCCCGGATCAAGGAGCACCACCTTCATATCCTCCACCCCAGGACCAAGAAATGCCGCCCTCCTATTCGCCACCTCCAGATCAATGAGAACCCCAGTATCTTCAGTCCCTGGACCAATGAGCGCCTCCACCGCAGTGTCCTCCACCCCTGGACCAATGAGCACCCCCGTTCCTCTGCAATGTTCCGCCGCCCCTACGGAGCCCTCTCCCCAGTTATCTCTTCCAAGAACACACATGCACGGCACATCTCTCCAACGGTGGGCTCTCCACACCTTTTACAGGAATGCAATTTTCCAGGTTCGAAGCGCTGTGCCAATAGAGGGCGGAGGGCATCGTATGTGTTCAGTATCGAGTGCCGTGTGCCAGGGGTCGCATCCTCCAGCTGGTTCAGCACATCCCTATAAAGCCCTCTCTGTGCCTCCAGGGCATAGGGGCATTCCCCGTCATGGAACGGAAGCTCGTTAGCCAGGCAATATAGATAACACTCTTTCTCTGGCACATACCGGAGTGGCAATAGCCGGGGGACAAGGCTGGGCTGGGCCACGGCATGTGGGCCCATTCGAGCCAATCGTTCCACATCCCCCCGTGTGATGTTCATCAGAATGCCCTGGGCAGTGTCATCAAGGTTCAGCCCGGTGACCAGGACCGCCGCCCCCTCGTTCCTCGCCCCCAGGTTCATAACCTGCCGCCTGAGCACGCCGCAATAGCTGCATGCCCCAAGCTTCCGTTCCTCCTCCAACAGCTCGTCCAGGGTGTGGCCGTAGATGTCCGTGAACGAGACCACCACATGTCGTATGTCCAACATCTCGCAGAGCTTTCTCGCTTCCTCCACCGCCCCGGGCCGATACCCTTCTATGCCTTCGTCCACGGTTATGGCGAATATCTCCTTGTCCGTATGCCCTCCGAAGACCTCTTTCGTGATGTGGAGGGCGGCGGCGCTGTCCTTCCCGCCGCTTATCGCCACACCTATCCTGCCCCCTTGGGGTATGTCATACTGTTCTCTGAAGGCCCTTCGCGCCCTCTGAAGGACGAAATCGGAGAGATGGCCGAGGCACAGGTGGCGGCCGCTGTAGCGCACGAAGGTCGCCGCATCCTTTTCGCAGGCTGAACATTTCACACGGCTAGAAATGAAAGATGGATTATAAACCCGACCCTCCCCCCAATCACCGCCCCCTCCGATCCTCTGCTTTCAGGGAGATCGCGACAACCAGACCCTATCAGGGAATTATCTCGCAGCAATTGTTGATCTTGGGATAGTCCAGTTCATCCCAGGAGATGATGCCCGCCTCCAGAAGCTCTTCGACCATGGGACGTATCCTTTCCAGCTCCGAGACCAGATGGCGCACGGTCCCGCACACCTTCTCCTGCCCTTCTTCCCCCCACAGTTTGGTCTTGTTGGCGAACAGACACCTCCCTCCGCATATGTCCTTTATGTCACAGCTGGTGCAGGGCTCCCCTACATGGACGCGGTCCCGTATGTCCTCCGGGCTTGCGGTTCTCACATCTCCCAGGAGGGCGAACTCGAACTCTGGACAGATGGGACAGGTCAATATCTCGCCCCGGGGTGTTATGGCGAAGCTGTCTATCCCCGCGCCGCATCGGATATGGCTCTTTCTCCCCGCTATCATGTCCGAGAGCACCGGCTGAAAGGGCGCGATGCCTGGTATCCTCCCACCGCGCATGGCATCGAGCCAGTCATCTATCAAACGGGTTATTCCGGGGTTGTACGATCCCTCCAACCAGGCATCCAGGTCTTCCCACATCTCCCCCCATATAACATCGAGTTGCCAGTGGATGTGGTCGAAGAGGCCAAGGCTCGATAGGTGTGTCACCTCCTCGTAGATATCCGAGTTTTTGCTCACCGCCATGCGTGCCACCATATCCCCTGTGAACCCCCGTTCCTTCGCGTCCCAGGCATTTGCCACGGCCTTCTCGTATGTTCCCTGGCCCCGATACCCATCCGTTATCTTCTCTCTCCCATCCACCGAGACCAATAGGGTGTGGAGCCTTCTCAAATAAGAGGTGGGCAGTTCGTCCAGGTGGGTGGCGTTGGTCTGCACCAAGAAGCTCCTAGCAGAGAGTTCGTCCATCATCTTCTGCAGGAGGAGTATGCGGAGCAGTGGTTCGCCCCCGTAGAAGGCTACGTCCGCTTCCGGATCGCCATCGATGAACCGTTTCAGCTCTTCCAATGAATAGGATACCTCCGCCTTTTCCAGGTCGTCGATGGAGAAGCCCCCGCAATAGGAGCAGTCGAGGTTGCACACGTCGGTCAAGAGGATGTGATATAACATTCCAGCACGTATTTTAGGTATGGTGCAGGAAGGTATTTCGTGCACTGCTTCAATTGTGTCCTGTTGTATCTTTTCCCGTTCTCCATCAGGTAGGAGTGCAGTTCGTCAGGATATCTCTTTCCGATCTCGGTGAGGATCCAGTCGAAGGCCTTCTTCACATAGTATTCCTTCTCGTCCTCTAGGATCTCCAGCTGTTTGAATGTGAACTCCGGCTTTCCCCTTTTCTTGCGATAGAGGGGGATGGGGGCTATCAGCGCCGCCCTGCGCTTCCATGGGTTCTTGTTCGTTGTCCATCTTTTCATCAGCGGCAGTACTTTCTCATCGCGGACGATGGCCTCTCCCAGCACGTAGCCGGACAGCGCGTCGCAATGCGCCCAGTTGTCAACAGAAGAGAACCAGGGAACGATGCGCTTCACGACATCCATGTTCATCTCCTTGGGAATGGCCTTGAGAAGGCTTATGGCCAGCATTCTCGCTTCGAAGACCGGTTCGTTCCATAGGGCATCGGACAGGTCCAGCACCTTCTCCAACCCCCCGTCGGCATAGACCTCCTGGACTATTTCCTTCGCCAGTTTGTGGGTGTTGGTCACAGTGGCCCCATAGCATTCCAGCTCCGTCTTGATGAATTTGTTCATGTGAGAAGCGGATTTAGACCTTCCAAGCTCCTTCAGCCTGGCCATGCATTGCTCTACCGCATCCTCGGGAAAAGCCATTGCCTTCCCTCGCCGCCTATTTCTTGTCCGTGACCTTGATGATATGCCAGCCGAACTGGGTCTTTATGGGTTTGGAAACCTCGCCCACCTGCATGGAGAAGGCGGCGTCCTCGAATTCACGGACCATCTGGCCCTTGCCGAACAGCCCCAGGTCGCCCCCGTTGCGTTTAGAGGGACAGCTGGAGTGTAGTTTCGCCATCTTAGCGAAGTCCGTGCCGCCCATGATCTTCTCATATATCTCGTTGGCCTTCTTCTCGTTGTCCACCAATATATGACTTGCTTTTACTCGTGCCATTGTGATTCCTCCCCTCTCCCAAAACCCACAGCCTATAAAATCGTATGCAAGGTCTCTTCCGCAGCCGCTTTGAACGCCCGACTCACCCCGCCCACACCGAGTTTCACACCACCGAAGATGCGACTGACGACGATGAGATGCTGTTCCATATCGTTCTTCCGCAGCACCTCCAACAATACCTTGCCAGGATGCCCCACCTCCCCATCGTCCTTTCCCTTCTCCACCAGGCCATTATTTCCCTTTCCCATCGGCCTATCTTTCCCCTTCTCCACCTCCCCGCCGTTCTTTCCATCCCTTCCCTCCTGGCCCACATACCGGCATGCCCAGCAGTGGTGATTCGCCTTCTTATACATCCGTCGATGCTCTTTCAAGACCTGCTTTATCTCTTCCTCCCCCTCCCCTGCTGCCATCTCATATATATGGACATAGAACTTGGATCGCTGCACGGTCGAACGCCCTGATCCCATCTCTTTCATACTATCCTCCACTTATAAGATGCAGCGCCGACACATCAGCTCCGTCGGGAACGGGGGTGGAGCCATAATCCTCTCTCTTCACAAGCACCCCGTCTATCTTCACGATGATCAATGGGAATTTGAAGTTGAGGCGCTCCAGCATGCCCTTTACGGTCATCCCCTCCACCCAAGCCTCTTCTCTTCTATTGACGGTTATCAGCGACCCCGGAAGGAAGAGAGGTTGATTAAGCTTATTGGGGGAGGGGGGAGAGAATGTGTACGGACAAGGAGGGGAGGGGGGAGAAAATAGAAGCGCTTATTATCCAGAAATGCCCTATCCCCGCTAAGAGAGCCTGCAACGGTACGATGTAGGAACGCCCTCAGAGAGGAGGAACAAGGATGATAACATTCAGTGAGAAACAACTTAAGATACCCAAGATGACACGCCCCGTGTACCTGGTGACAGGCGGCATGTCGAAGTTCGGAAGGGCCATCCCGGAGAAGAGGACGGAAGAACTCTGCATAGACGCCCTCACGGAAGCTGCCGAACTCATAGACCACACGCCGGCCCAGTTGAAGAAGTACATCCACACCTGTTACTATGGCCATTTCGCCGACCACTTCGGCGACCAACTCTTGGGTGAAGCGGTCATACACGACCGGCTTGGACTGGATCCCCTCGGGAACATAGGCATAAAGACAGGAGGGGCTACCGGAGGCTCCACTCTATGGGAGGCCTACAAGACAGTAGCCTCCGGCTATTCGGACTGCACCCTGGCCATGGGATGGGAGCGCATGGATGAGGTGCCCACCGACGAGGGGAACCACCTCATATCCTGTGCCGCCGACAAGGACTGGGAGACCCCATTGGGACACATGTACACCGGATACTATGCGGTGATGGCCCAGAAATACTGGAAGGTATTCGGTAAAGAGGAAGCATCCTTCAGAAAGGCCATGGCCGAGATCGCTGTGAAGAACAGGGGATACGGGAGGATGAACCCCCATGCACATGGAGGAAAGAAGATCACAGTGGAAGATGTGCTCAACTCTCCCACGGTCGCCCACCCGTTGAGAGCTCTAGATTGCTGTCTGATGAGCGTTGGCGCAGCCTGCGGGATACTGGCGGACGAGAAGACCGCATACGAGATGACGGACAACCCCCTCAAGATAGACATAGGGGCCGGAAGCCACACCCTTCGGGTCGCTGATCGGAGAAAGATGGAGATACCACTGTTGCCCAATGAGACGAAGGAACAGTATGCCGACCTGGGCGACCGCTTCCCCGGAGGCGACCGCTATCCGGGCTTCACCGGTTTCTTGGCAGCAAGAATGGCCTCATACTACGCCTACAACATGACCGGCATACACGATCCCACGGAGGACCTGGACCTTGTGGAATTACACGACGCGTTCACCATAAGCGATATACAGACGTACGAGGACATAGGCATACGGCCATACGGAGAGGGGCGGACCTATGTGGAGTCAGGGGACTGCTTCCGCACCAACCCCCACACGGGAGAGCCAGGAAAGCTCCCTGCCAACCTTTCAGGAGGGCTCATAGGAAACATGCATGCCGTGGGCGCCACGGGAATAATGCAAGTGGTCGAGGTGGCTCACCACCTGTGGAACCGTTGGGGCGAGATGCATGGCAACGAAGAGAAATGGAAGCGCTTCGGACGGGAGAGACCAGCGGACTGGAAGGATCTCCAGGTCAAAGGCGCCAAGAGAGGATTGGCGATCAGCCACGCAGGCGTTGGTTCCCATGTGACATGTACCATCTTACAACATCCGGACCACATACTCGAGAGGAGGGATTAGAATGAGCTGCGGAAAGGAACACGGAAAGGTCAGGACAGAGAAGGGAAGATACAAGCTCGATGGGAAGTTCCACCACAGCGAACCGAACACACCTATCTTCAACGAGAACGGAAAGCTCATGGGCGTCACCAACCCCCGGGACATGACCTACGTCCACTCCTATGGCGGAGAGGCGATATTCTTCGAGTCCCTGGGAAAGGGAAAGATCATGGCATCCAGATGTGACAATCCGAACTGCGAGAGCCGCGGCTCGGTGTTCATGCCCTTCAGGATACACTGCCCGGACTGTCTCATGAAGAGCACTGTGATGGACATCACGGAGAAAGCGAAGACAACGGCCAAAGTGCACACCTTCATGATAACTGCGAGAACCGGCGCCTTCAACCCGCTGCCCAAACCAGTGAAGTTCGTGAATGTGGAATTCGATGGCGTGGTGACCATTCTCATGGGTTATCTGGCGGTGGGCGAACCGAAGATGGACATGCGAGTTGTTCCCATCTTCAACACCAAGAGCCCGACATACACGATACTTGACCTGTTCTGGGTTCCAGAGGGTACGCCCGAAGCCAGCCTGCCAGAGGGATACACCTTCGACTAGCTCGGGGGTGCTGCGATGGACAGGGAGCTATGGAAACCTTCGGAGGAGCAGGTATCGAACACGAACATGAGCCGCTATATGCGCTACCTTGAGGAAAAAAGAGGAACGGCGTTTGGCTCTTACGAAGAACTATATGAATGGTCGGTAGAGGAGCGGACAGATTTCTGGGCTAGCATATGGGAGTTCGGAGAAGTGGTGTACTCCAGGGCCTACGACACCGTCCTCGAGAACCCGGATGACATGTTGGGTTCAAGTTGGTTCCATGGCGCCCGGATGAACTTCGCGGAGAACCTTCTGCGATATCGGGACGAGCAGCCTGCATTGATCTTCAAGAGCGAGAACATGGGACTGGATACAGTATCCATCACCCATGCGGAACTCTACGACCAGGTTGCCAGACTTGCAAGGGCATTGCGCGAGACCGGTATTCTGCCAGGGGACCGGGTGGTGGGATTCATGCCCAACATCCCCCAGGCGGTCATCGCAATGCTGGCAGCGACGAGCGTGGGTGCCGTCTGGTCATCTTGCTCGCCAGACTTTGGATTCCAGGGTGTGTTGGACCGCTTCGGTCAGATCGAGCCGAAGGTGTTGTTCACAGCGGATGGCTATTTCTACAACGGGAGGACGTTCGACTCCCTCCAAAAGGTCGAAAGGATACGGGAGGCGATCCCATCCATAGAGAGGGTGATAGTGATACCATATGCAAACGAGAGCCCGGATATGAGCAAACTTCCTAGGTCGATAGTGTACGATGACTTCTTGGCAAAAGAAGAGAATCGAGATATCGAGTTCGAACAACTACCGTTCGACCATCCACTCTACATATTGTACACGTCCGGGACCACCGGCGTGCCGAAATGCATGGTGCACGGAGCCGGTGGAACACTGTTGCAGCATCTCAAGGAACTGATGCTGCACACGGACCTGAAGCGGGAGGACAGGATATTCTATTTCACCACATGCGGCTGGATGATGTGGAACTGGCTCGTGAGCTCCCTGGCCGTGGGAAGCACCGTATTGCTGTTCGATGGCTCACCGTTCTATCCGGATGCGGGCGCGCTGTTCAACTTCGCGGACGAACAAGAGATGACGGTGTTCGGCACCAGCGCAAAATATATTGCAGCTGTGGAGAAGAGCGGCCTCACGCCCAGGGAAGAATTCAACCTAGATAGCCTGAGAGCAATGCTCTCCACCGGCTCTCCTCTCTCCGTGGACAACTTCAGATTCGTCTATGACAATATCAAGGAGGATATCATGCTCAGTTCCATATCCGGGGGCTCTGATATCATATCCTGTTTTGCCCTGGGAAACCCTCTACTGCCAGTGTGGCCAGGCGAACTCCAGTCCAGGGGGCTGGGGATGAGCGTGGAGGTGTTCGATGTCGAGGAACGTTCCATCAGAGGAGAGAAAGGCGAACTGGTGTGCACCGCATCCTTCCCCTCCCAACCCATATACTTCTGGAAGGACGAGAACAAGGAGCGATACAGAAAAGCATATTTCGGTAAGACGAATATATGGCACCATGGGGATTATGCAAAAATAACCGAGCACAACGGGATGATGATCTACGGCCGCTCGGACGCGACATTGAACCCCGGGGGAGTACGAATAGGCACGGCGGAGATATATCGTCCGGTGGAGGCGATGGATGGGATCCTGGACAGCCTGGTGGTTGGTCAGAACTGGGAAGACGATGTGCGGGTGATCCTATTTGTCAAGATGGCTCCCGGCATAGAACTCGATGAGGAATTGGTGAAACGGATACAGAGCACCATACGGGCAAACTGCACTCCCAGGCACGTGCCTGCAAAGGTCATAGCAGTGGAGGACATCCCATATACCATCAGCGGCAAGAAGGTGGAGCTGGCAGTGAAACGAATATTGGATGGGGTGCCTGTGCTCAACCGCGACGCTCTGAAGAACCCGGGGTCGTTGGAACTGTACAAGGATCTGCCAGAGCTCCGTTCCTAGGTATCAGGGTACTATGGGTTAAGGCAAAGTTTCTATGGGCCATGATGGCTTTGAATAGTTCTCTTTGCTCTTTATCATGTGTACATGAGATTGCTTAAATATTGGGACAATGTTACCTGGACTGTTGTGGAGTGCTATGTCTGGCGATTCGGGAGGATCAAATTATTACAGCGCCCCCAAAGGGATACTTGTCGCTATTGGCGGGAACGAGGACAAAGAGCAGGACCTGAAGGT
>DAOVJP010000301.1 GCA_030673205.1 Thermoplasmata archaeon | reverse complement strand
GGAGTCCAGTCCGTTTGCGTCCTCCCAGATGTCGGGCAGGTCGTCTTCATCGTCGTCATTGTCCTGGCTGTCTACGGTCCCATCTCCATCGGTATCATCCTCCAAAGGAAGGATGCAGTAGCTCTCACCCCTCATGTGAAAGGTCAACTTTGTCTTCCCAGTGTCCTGTTGAATATTTATCCTCATAACAAGCTCGTGCCCAGCCGGGATCGTACCAGTATCGATCTCGAAGGAGAACTCATATTTTCCATCAGTTTCGTAGGGCACGGATGTCCACCAGCTACCTACCTCGTTTCCATCATCATCTTTTTCCTCTGCACCAAAGGTGACAGTGGATGGCAATGCCGCTCCAAGAGAGGTCTCTATATCTACCCAGACTCTTCCAGTGAGCATCCCATTCTCCTTGAGATACAGGGGTTCTTCCAGGTCAGAATCACCGTTCGTTTTCGCTCAATCCAAAGTATATGAGCGGTTAGTCGATTGGGAGTACTTATACCTTACTTGGCATGGTCTTGCCTCGACCGAACCATCTATCTCGTCTTTTTAAGGGAGTGTGTCCTCATCCTCCTTTCGCCCACCTCCCCTATCAATCAGGAACGATTAATCATTTAAACCCTGACCTCTTCCGCCCCTCTATGTCTCCCGAGTTGGTCGTCGAATCCGATGCTGAACTGTCGCCTGGCCGCACCGCCGTCACAGAAGCGAATAGTCCCAATGCTGTTTTGTCACCTGGCCACAATGCCGTCATAGAGGTGAACGATCTCAAGAAGGTCTACGGCGACGTGAAGGCTGTGGACGGCGTCTCATTCCATGTGAAAAAGGGGGAGGTGTTCGCTTTTCTGGGCCCGAACGGGGCCGGGAAGACCACCACGGTGGAGATGGTGGAGATGATAAGAACTCCCACTGCCGGTTCTATCCTGGTGTTCGGTAAGCCATTGGATTCCAACAAGTCGGAGGTGAGGGAGAGGATAGGCGTCCTCCCGCAGGAGTTCAAGTCCTTCGACAGGCTCACGGTGCGTGAGACCCTGGTGTATTATCAGAAGCTCTATGATGGCGCGCTTTGGGCTGTGGACGAGATCATATCCCTCTTGCACCTGAAGGAGAAGGAGAAGACCCTTTACACGAATCTGTCCGGGGGGCTCAAACAGAGAGTTGGCGTCGGGATATCCCTGGTGAACGACCCTGATATCGTGTTCCTGGACGAACCCACTACGGGGTTGGATCCGAGAGCCAGAAGGGATGTGTGGAAGGTCATACGACTTCTTAGGGATAGGGGGAAGACCGTGTTCCTCACCACCCACTATATGGAGGAGGCGGAGCAGCTGGCCGACCGTATATGCATCATCCATCAGGGGAAGATAATTGCGCGGGGAACATTGGAGGAGCTTCTGGCGAAGTATGGGAAGCGAAGAGTGCTGACCATAGCTGGAGGGGATCAGGGACGCATCGTCCATTTGGCGGAGAGCATGCGTCTGAAGGCGAAGATCGAGGACGGGAAGGTGTCCATTCCTCTCCCGAACAACGATTTTGTCACGGACATATTGTCGAAATTGAAGACCGAGGGGATCATGTACCGGGAGGTGGATATCCGCCGTTCCAACCTTGAAGAGGTCTTCCTGACCCTCACCGGGGAGAAACTGGGAGGTGAAGAGGATGAGGTTTAGGGTCGTTCTCAGCGATTTCTCCGCCCATATGAAGACGTGGTACCGGTCGAAGGGGACGATGTTCTGGACCCTATTCTTCCCAATACTCTTGATGCTTCTCTTCGGCGCCATATTCAGCGGCACGGACGATATCTCGCTCACCCTCTATGTGCAGGACCAGGACGACACCGTGGGCTCCCGCATCTTCATAGAGTACCTGTCGGATGCCGTGGAGGTCAAGACAATCCCGAAGGACGTGGACATACACGATTACATCAAGGAGAACGGCCTAAAGGCGGCGCTGGCGATACCCGCAGGCTTCGAAGAGGCCGTGAATGCTTCTTATGGGGGAGGAACGAACACCACGAACCTGACGCTCTATCTCGATCCTACTCAGACGGCCACGAATGAGGCATACAAGGGGATATTGGGAGGCTTCAGCGGCTATATGAACTCCGACATAACCCAGACGAGCCACCCGGGGGCTCATGACACCGTATTCATCGACGAGGAGAGCATTATCCCGGATGATTTCAAGTACATCGATTTCTTCCTGCCTGGCATCATAGGCATGACCTTAATGACGTCGGCCATATATGGCACCATATTCAGGAATACCAAATACCGGGAGGACGGCATACTCCGGAAGCTCACCACCACCCCCATGCGCCGGTCCGAATGGCTGATGGCCATGATGATGTTCATGACCTTCACAGCCCTCCTCTCCACAGGGGTCATATTGCTGGTCGGGATAGCCATTTTCAACGTCAACCTGAACTTGAACCCGTTGTTCCTGGGGATCATAGTGGCTGCGAGCTTCGCCTTTGCAGGCATAGGCATGATACTGTCGAGTTTCGTGCATGAAGAGGAGACAGCGGACTCCGCCGCAGGCGCGATCACCTTCCCCATGATGTTCCTGGCGG
>DAOVJP010000188.1 GCA_030673205.1 Thermoplasmata archaeon | reverse complement strand
GATGAACCTCAACTGTTCGTAATAAGAAACGGAGGTGGGCCTGTTGCTGTCCGGTCCCACGGCCATGGCCATCCCGAACTCGCTTATGGCCTCTGCAGTGTTCTCGAACTTGCCCATATCGAAGGCGGTCATGCTCACCATGTAGCTATCGGAGGGATCATCCTCTCCATTGGAGTATGACTCGATGTATTCGTTGGCGATGGTGGTTCCCAACTCCTCCGGTGTCATGGAGGGGTTTTCCACCAGGGGAGGCAGTATCGTCTCGTATGGCCAGCCATCGCCAGGCTCGACGAAACCGGAGGCCACGGCCACATCACAATAGTCCTTTATCTGGTACAATACCGCGGCCTGTGCCATGAGGCAGGCGTCGAAGCCGATGACATCGATCTTGCGCCCTATGTGGTTGGTTATACCATCCAGTCCATACGATAGTTCGGTCATGTTGAGGGCGTCCCCGTCCCCGACGCTATCGTCCCAACATATGCCCCAGAACGCGCCGCCGTGGTTCCAGAAATCGATCAGATAGTGTTCTGCGGGGAAACGGTCCATTACCCATGTGGTATAGTTGATCAAGGTCTCCGGGTCGCCCATGTTGGGCTCTATCTCCGGTTCCTCCTCGCTGTACCACACGGTCTCCCCCTCTATGTATTCTCCGAGCACCCCCTCGTTCTCATCCTTCTGGACGTGATATATCCTGAGTCCCTGCCAATCCCCCTCTCCGGTGTAATCCGAGTCTCCCACATCCTCGGAGGAGGCGCGATCCACTATGGCCACGATATTGACCTTGTCTGTGGAGCCAGCGAACTCCATCTCGTCCATGTCCTCTATCCCTGGGCCCTCCAGGTTGTTGTCTGCATCCAGATATACTATGAACGTCCATTCGGCGATCTCTTCTGTCTCATCTTCTGCCCCCACGTCTCCCAATGGGAGGATGAGAGGGGAGAGCATGACCATTCCCACAAGGATGAAGGATAGAACTCTTGCAAACATGTTACGTCCTCACGCATTTCTATGTGGCATCTCGGTTATATCCTTTTTGGTAACATGTCTATCATTTTGCACTCTTTTTGTTCGGCTCTAGCTAGGTTCGCTCTTCTCTTCTCCGCTCTTTTTGTTCGACCCCGGGCACACTGATCTTGTGCATTTCGCTCCTCCCTTACAATAGATACAAGCACGCACTCACTAGGCACACAGGCGCGCACCCGCGGAGAAAAAAGGTTATATATAGACAGTAATCACCGCGCCGTAGCCTATGATAATATCCACCTCCATAATTCTGATATTGGTGGCTCTACTCGTAGGTTTCTACATGGCCTGGAACATAGGCGCCAACGATGTCGCCAACTCCATGTCCACCGCGGTTGGTGCCAAGGCCATAACATTGAAGCAGGCCGTTGTCATCGCTGCAGTGTTGGAGGCGGCTGGGGCCATACTGGTCGGTTCCTCGGTGGCGGATACGGTGAAGAAGGGAGTGATAGACCCCCAGGTATTCGGCCCCTCCCTTTTCATTCTCGGCTCCCTCTCTGCCATATTGGCCGCCAGCATATGGGTCACCATATCTACATGGAAGGAGATGCCAATATCCACGACACATTCCATCATCGGCTCCCTCATAGGATTCGGCATAATATCCGGGTCCATGGGACTAGTGCCAGGAGGCGTAGGAGTGGTCGGATGGGGGAAGGTGGGCCATATAGCCCTCGGTTGGGTAATCTCTCCCTTTATGGCCGCGCTCATCGCCTACATAGTCTTCAGGATAATAGTGCGGCTCATGTTCGAGAACGAGAGACCGGACGAGGCGGCACGGAAAAGAAGCCCCATATTCCTGGGCGCCACCATCTTCTTGGTGGTCATATCGTTCTTGCTGAAGACCCCCTTCGGAAAGAGCCTTGGCGTAGCCGATAACGTCCCGATGGCCCTGGGAATAGCCCTGCTGGCTGCCATAGCCTCCAGCTATCTCGGATATATCTTCCTCATCCTCCCGGCCATAGCGAAGGCGAAGGATACGGACGGCGACTATGCCCGCGTGGAGATAGTCTTCAGACGACTGCAGATAATCACATCCTGTTACGTGGCCTTCGCCCACGGGGCCAACGATGTCGCCAACGCCATAGGGCCAGTGGCCGGCGTGATACAGGCATCGCAGGGAACCATGGAGGCAAAGGTCGCCATACCCCTCTACCTGCTGCTCATAGGAGCGGCGGGGATAGCCATAGGAGTATTCACCTGGGGCTACAAGGTGATGAAGACCGTGGGGTTCAAGATCACCGAACTCACCAACACCAGGGGCTTCAGCGTTGATTTCGGAGCGGCCACCACGGTGCTGCTTGCCTCCAAAATGGGATTGCCGGTATCCACCACCCATGCTGTTGTCGGCGCGGTGATGGGAGTCGGACTGGCCAGAGGCATAGGAGCCGTTGATTTCGGAGTGCTCAAGAAGATCGTGATCTCTTGGGCGATCACACTGCCGATCGCCGCCCTCACGGCGATAGGAATATTCCTATTGCTCTGGGCAGTGATCCCGATACCATTCATATAATAGCATCCATATAGACGATAGAAGAATATAGAGATAGAAGGAGGAAAGGAGAATGACAAGATACATGCGGACGCCACTGGCGTCCTCGATGAGAAGATCGCCCTTCAACGGGCTCATAGCACATGCAGCCCTCGTAAAGAAATGTGCACAGCCATTGAGAAAGGCCGTGGAAGCATACATGGCGGGGGATATGGAAACATATAGAGAAGAGGCAAAACGGGTCATGGAGATCGAAGGGCAGGCCGATCGCATAAAGAACAAGATACGGAAGAGCCTGCCGAAATCCATATTCATGCCTGTGGACAAATCCACGTTCCTCATGCTTCTCAGGGAAGAGGACAAGATACTGGACTATGCAGAGGATGTGGTGGTATGGCTCGGGATGAGGGAGACCTCCCTTCCCCCGGATATAAAGAAGGATTTCTTGGCCCTTCTCACCCAGATAGAGCGCACCGTTTCAGCGTACGAGGCTGCCATAGGCCGCATGGGCGCCCTGGTCCTATCCTCCTTCAGCAAGAGAGAGACGAACCATGTAATAGAACATATACATGAAGTTCACAGATACGAGTACGAGGCCGACCAGCTCAACCACCGTTTGAGCAAGAAGGTATTCCAGGCGGAAGATGCCCTTGGGGCCATGGGGGTGTTCCACATATTGAAGGCCATAAACCTATTGGACCAGATAGCCGACCACGCGGAGAATGCGGCGGATAGGCTGCGAGCCATGATAGCCCGGTGAGCGCCAGTTATTTATTCACCCCCCGCCTTTCTCTCGCGCATGGGAGTGGACCTGTCCTCCATACTAGAGCCTGTGCCGCGGCGTCTCAGTGACTTCTCAGGCAGGACCATGGCCATAGACGCCTACAACACCCTCTACCAGTTCCTAGCGACCATCAGACAGCCGGACGGCACGCCGTTGAAGGATGGTGAGGGGCGGGTGACCAGCCATCTGTCCGGACTGCTGTATCGCACTGCCAGCATCGTAGCGGAGGGCATAAGGCCAGTATATGTGTTCGACGGTAGGCCCCCCTCCGAGAAGATGGACACCATCAAACACCGCTCCTCCATACGCCAGAAGGCATGGGAAGAATGGCAGATGGCCAAGGAAGCGGGGGATATGGAGCGGGCCAGGATGAAGGCCCAGCAGTCTTCCCGGCTCTCAAAAGACATGGCCGGAGAGGCCAAACAACTATTGTTCCACATGGGGATACCCTATGTCCAGGCGCCTGAGGAGGGGGAGGCGCAGGCTAGTTATATGGCCGAGAAAGAAGATGTATGGGCCGCCGCATCCCAGGACTACGACAGCATACTCTTCGGTGCTCCAAGGCTCATCAGGAACATGACCGTGACCGGCCGCAGAAAGCTTCCGAGAAAACAGGTATATGTGGACGTGAACCCGGAGGAGATATGCTTAGGGTCGGTGCTGTCCTCTCTGGAAGTG
>DAOVJP010000455.1 GCA_030673205.1 Thermoplasmata archaeon | reverse complement strand
AGATGAAGCAGCTACGCTTGGAGATGGAGAGGGAAAGGATGGCCACGGATGCCAGACGCAGAGGAAAGGCTGGAGGAACTGCGAGAAAAGGAGATGGAGAGATACGCCCAAGACAGGAATATCCTCTATGCGCCCACAACCAACATTGGAGAGGGAAGTTTCGCTCTCTGGACGGCGACACGGGAAGGCGTGGATGCCAGACTGCTGCGGGACGCATCCGGCGTGGAGCTGTGGACCACCGAGGTCGTGTACGAAGGGGATCAGCCAGTGGTCTATGAGCATATAGAGGGGAGGGGAGAATTGGCGATCCAGATAGAACTTCTGAGGGAGGTGACGGATCATCGCGTTCCCATAACCGTGCGCATAACGGGGGGAGATATTTACAAAGAAGTGATGGCGGCCGTTAAGGCTGGCGTCGATGGCGTGGCGATCTCTGTGCACGACATCTCTGTGACATCCCATCCCATGGGCCTCCTCGGCCTCTTTCCTCCAGCGGCACGGGCCATGCATGACAGCGGCGGCCGGGAAGATGGGGTCCTTTTGATGATCGAGGGAGAATTCCACACGGGGGCGGACATGTATAAGGCCATGGCCATGGGCGCGGACGCTGTGGGTGTGACATCCCCCGCCCTGGAGGCGTTGGAGGCTGGGTCCGATCGTCTGAATGTGCTGTTCTCCAATATAGAGAAGGAATGCCTCTCCCTTATGGGACTCGCTGGACATGCCACCCAGGAGACGCTTTCTTCCGAGGACCTCGCGGCTGTTAACTATGAAACGGGGCTGGTATCCGGGTTGAGAATATTGGGATATGAGAAAGAGCTGCCGATATGGCTGCATTAGCTGCCTCTGACGCGTTCAGACCTTTTTCCACCCTTCATCGTTGTCATAGGAGGGTTCTGAGGTCGAGGAGTCATCGGAAGAAGAAAAAGGAGACTGAGAGCCATTAGGTCGGTCGTATGGGGATGGGGTAGGAG
Source organism: Thermoplasmata archaeon (assembly GCA_030673205.1). Taxonomy (GTDB): domain Archaea; phylum Thermoplasmatota; class Thermoplasmata; order JAGHBH01; family JAGHBH01; genus DAOVJP01. The sequence continues at coordinate 339 of DAOVJP010000455.1, read as the reverse complement.
GTATCTGTTTCAAATTCGCTGTCTCCACCACCGTGGTACCCGCTACCCTGTCCGTGTATCTCTGTCGTGGATCTCCCGTGGTAGCCAGTCCGATGAGGCAATCCAATAGTACCAGTATGGGAAAGACCTTGGAGAGGTTCCTCACCACGGTCTTCTGGTTGTCCAACGGCCCCATGACGGATACGGTCTTGAGCGATACCAGGCGTTTTCCTATCGTCTCCCCTGAAGAAGCCTCCATCATGGAAGAGTAGAGCATCATGACCACCCCTGCCACTAACGTGGAGGTCCACTTCCAGTGAGGGACTGTTAACAGCATGGACACCACCCAGAAGGGCGTGT
>DAOVJP010000006.1 GCA_030673205.1 Thermoplasmata archaeon | reverse complement strand
ATTGATCATAGTGCTCGTGGTAGTGGTTCTTGTCGTAGTATTAGTGGTATTGAAGATGCGTGGCGGGAAGGCTGCCCCCGACGAGCCTCTCTCGGACCTCACATCACCCGAGCCGCCAGAGGAGGTGCCTGCGGAGGCACCACCGGAGGAGCCAGCGATAGAAACGCCCCCGGGATCGATAGCGGGTGATGAGGGAACTGTGAGCTAGAAAGACATATAAGACATCTAGAGGGATACCGAGGCACCTCGTGCCTCATGCAAGGCGGGCCTCTAGGATCGAGCAGGTGCGCACGTGACGCAAGTGGAGGATAACCGATGGACACCAAGATGAAGAGGTACCTTGTCGGCCGACTAGTGCAGACGGTAATAGTCCTCTTCTCCATATTGACCATCACCTTCGTTCTTTTCGAGATGCTGCCTGCCAGACCCTACGATCTTCTTATGCAGAGTCCTCTGATGAAGCCCTCTCAGAAGGAGTATATGATACGTTTGTATGGGTTCGACAAGCCGGTGCTAGATAGGTATTTCATATACATGAAGAACATGCTCACGTTCAAATTCGGCAACTCCATATCACAGGGCCGCCCGGTGTGGGACCTCCTGTCCGCCAGGATACCCCGGACCCTCACACTCTTTGGCCTCAGCGTCATAGTATCCTATGTGGTGGGCGCGGTGGTGGGCTCCATCATAGCCTGGAGGCGTGGTGGCGTGGCGGATGGAACAGCAGTCGTCTCCTCCCTGGTGTTCTATAATATGCCCTCCTTCTGGATAGGACTGATATTCTTGTTCGTTTTCTCTTTCAAGTTAGGATGGTTCCCGTTGACAGCATGGCCGCAAGAGGTCCCGTATTCCTTGCTGGATGTGGCTCATCATACCTTCTTACCAATGATAACCCTGGTGTTGTTGAGCTTGGCAGGCACGATATTATTGATGCGCACCAGCATGCTGGAGGTTATAGGGGAGGATTATATCCTCACGGCTGTGGCCAAAGGTCTCAAGGAGAGAACAGTCCTCTTCAGACACGCGGCCAGGAATGCTACGCTTCCACTCGCCACCTCCTTTGTCATAGCGTTCGCGTTCGCCATGGGCGGGGCTGTGGTGCTGGAACAGGTATTCAGCTTCCCCGGGGTCGGCCTTCTCTATATCAGATCATTGTCCCAGTTGGACTTTCCCGTGGCCCAGGCCACTTTGTACATATTGACGTTGATGGTGTTAGCAGGTAATCTGATCGCAGATATACTGTACGCATATCTTGATCCGAGGGTGAGATTAGAGTGACAGACACTATGGAAGAGAAGAGCCAGATGGCCGAATACGAGGAGGCAGAGCCTCCTCGATCCTTTAGCCATTTGGCTCAAGAAGACGATGGCACGACCAGTGTATTCTCCTGGAAGAGGACGTTTGCCAGACACAAGAAGCAGGTCCTCGCAGGCTGGAAGATATACAGGAAGAGCAGGATAGGAATGGCGGGGATGATCATAATGCTCTCATTCGTGTTCATGGCCGTGTTCGCCCCGTTCCTAACTCCCTATGACCCGGATTTCATCGCCCCTGCGGAGGACGTGTTCAACGCCGACTACATTTCCATCCCCATACCAGAAGATGCGGCTGGAGGTATGGCGGCAGAGAGCTGGAGTGTGCCCATGGGCTCTTCCGGTTCCACGGAGGCGCTTGACACCATAACCGTATATTCGAGGGAAGGGCATGCCGTACAGTTCTCCGTAGATCTCATAGCCGCAGAGGGCGGCGGCGTGGGCATAGACATCCCTTCCAGTGAGAGTTATGACATTCCTGTCGGCATAGATGTCATGCTCCCGGTCCTGTTCAAGAATGAAATGTTCTTTGCCATAGGGAATGAGGCCCTCCACGAACTTTCTTATGACACGTTCACCACATCCCGAGCCACAGAACTGGGTTTCGAGCCCACATACTACAGCAACCTCTGGAACAGATGGTCTCTCACGAACACCGAAGGGCAATTGTTCTTTGCCATGGCCAACGAGACAATCCTATCCATCTATTCCAGGACGCCGGACACCAGCATGGGAATGTCCACGGTGAAGGTGTTCTTCGACAAGGTGAACATCTCCAGCTATGCGGAGACCGCGGACGATGTCATAATAGCCGACCCGATCATCATCAACCTCGCGGATGAGGAGAATGGGAGCATGGTGGTGGTTCCCACGGACGGCGGAGTGGCCGCCTTTGAGCTGAACATATCGTATTCAGGGGGGCTGTTCAACACCACTGACAACGTGGGACTGGGCGATATGATATGGTATATCTCCTACGAAGACATAGGCGACCAGTATTCCAGAGACGTAGAACCGGCCCTGGAACAGCCCATAGCCATATCCAAAGAGAACCCTTCTGAGAAAGAGGGGAAGAACAGGATAATATTCGCATCGAGGGACGGCTATCTGTATTCTATATTCCGGAGCAACGGCACCCTGGAATGGAGCACCACCATAGCCAGCACCCAGATACGTTCTCCCGAGACCATGGGAATATACCCCACCTATCGAGGCGTGATCATCGTAACAGGGATGACCGAGCCGGGAGTGGGATTCATTACGATCGTGGATCCGGAGAACGGGCTGATAGAGGGCGGTGGCACATGGATATTCACCCCCGACTCCGCAGTGATCGGGCGCCCCGAATATGTGGCCAGCATCCCGGCATACATATTCGCCTCCCAAGAGGGCACCATCTATATCCTGGAGGAGACGATGGAACTGAGAGCCACCTTTTCCATTCCTGGGGGGACGGAGACCACCACTTCCTATGTGGGCAACATAGTGAATAACATCGGCTCATACCAGGGCAACTATTTCGCCGTGGTCACTAGCGATGGAAAGCTCTATGCCCAGTCCATCACGGGCACATATGTGGCCCCGCTGCCTCCGGGCACATATCCATCTGGCAACACCTATCACCTCGGAACGGATGTGTTCGGACACGACATACTCACGAACCTCCTATATGCCACCAGGACCGAGTTGGTCATTGGCATAGTGGCGGCGGTATTATCCGCTGTCCTGGGAACTATCGTAGGAATAATGGCTGGGTACTATGGCGGCTGGATAGATTCCGTACTGATGCGCCTCACGGACATATTCCTAACACTCCCGATGCTGGTGGTGGCCTTATTGTTTGCGGCGGTGCTTGGCCCATCTATTCTCAATATAATAATTATAATCGCGATATTCAGTTGGGCCGGAGTGGCCAGGGTCATACGGGCCCAGACGCTCACATTAAAAACACGATGTTTCATAGACGCCGCAAAGGTCTCCGGGGCATCGGACACCACCATCATATTCAGGCATCTAGCCCCCAACGTGTTGCCCCTCACGTTCCTGTATATGGTGTTCATAGTATCCGCAGCCATAATCACCGAGGCAATACTGGCGTTCCTGGGAATGGGGGATCAGACTGCGGTCACATGGGGAATGATGTTACAGTATCTGAAGATAAGCGGCAACACCCTAACGGCTCCCTGGTGGCTCCTACCGCCAGGCATAGCCATCACAATGTTCTCCCTCTCCTTCTACATGATGGGAAGAGCGTTCGACGAAGTGATCAACCCACGGTTGAGGAGTAGATGATCATGCACTTGCTTGAAGTAAAAGATCTGAAGATTCACTTCAAGATCGAAGACGGATGGGTGGAGGCGGTGGACGGCGTCTCCTTCTATCTGGACGCGGGAGAGACCCTGGGTCTCGTCGGCGAGAGCGGATGTGGTAAGAGCACCACGGCGTTCGCCATAACCCAATTGCTTCCGAAGAACGCCTATATCAAAGGAGGAAGCATAGTCTTCAAAGGCAAGGATCTTTTGAAATACCTCAAGAAGGACGGGACCATCCGCCTGTTCGACGAACGCATGCGAAAGCTCAGATGGAGCGAGATAAGCATCATATTCCAAGGAGCGATGGACGCCTTCAACCCGGTGTACAGGATGGGGAAGCAGATAGAGGAGGCGATGTACGCCCACCCGGAAGCATTGCCCCGCACCCTGGGGCCTGTCGGAGAGGAGACTGCGAGAAGACCGTCCAAGGAGCTCAGAGAGGCCGTTCGAAAGAGGGTGGAAGACCTGTTCGACGTCGTTGGCCTCCCGAAGGACAGGGTAGACAATTATCCCCACGAGTTCAGCGAAGGCATGAGACAACGCGCCCTGATCGCCATGGCGCTGACCCTCGCCCCCTCCCTCATCATAGCGGACGAGCCCACAACAGCCCTAGACGTGATCACCCAATACAAGATACTGAAGGAGATGGCAGACATACAGAAGAGGTACAGGACATCCATGATACTCATAAGCCACGACGTATCCGCCGTCGCCGAACTGGCAGACCGCATGGCCGTGATGTACGCCGGAAGACTAGTGGAGATCGCCGCACCCCTGGACCTATTCATGAACCCATGCCACCCATATACCGGCGGACTGCTGGTCACGATACCGACCATAAAAGGGGACAAGGAGGCCATGATGGCCCGCATACAATCCATGCCCGGCTCGCCCCCCTCCCTGGTCAACCCCCCCCCGGGATGCAGATTCCACCCCCGATGCCCCATAGCGAAGGATATCTGTTCCAAGGCCGTCCCCGAGCCCGTGGAGGTGGATCCGGGCCACATCGTCTGGTGCCACAAAGTGAGAACGGAGAGTGAAGGAAATGAATGGTAATGGCCCGGAGGGAGAAGCATGGGCTGCAGATGGCAAAGATAAGGCCATGGTGGTAGGGGATGATGAATTGAAGGGTGGGGATGAGGTCGAGAAGGAGGGTGTCCAGAAGACCGAAGGCAATGTCCTGGAGGTCGAGGACCTCAAGAAATATTACAAGCTCAAAGGAGAACTGTTCTCGAAACCCCGCTACGTCAAAGCCATAGCCGGTGTCTCTTTCAACATCAAACCGGGGGAAATGATGGGGATGGTGGGGGAAACAGGCTGTGGGAAGACCGTGGTCGCCCGCCTCATAGTTCGTGTCGAAGACCCCACAGGGGGCGCCATACGATTCCACGGAGTGGACATAGCCAAGATGAAAGGGAAGAAACTGAGACAGTTCCGGAAGAACGCCCAGATGATATTCCAGGATCCCTATGCATCCCTCAACCCCCGTATGACCGTACTCCAATCCGTGTCAGAGCCCCTCTTCAACTACGGGATGAGAAAGGAGCCAGAGAAGGTCTACACCAAGGTGGTCAAAGCCCTGGAGGATGCCGGCCTATTGCCAGTGAAAGAATATCTGGAACGGTTCCCTCACGAGCTGAGTGGAGGGGAGAGACAGAGGGTCTCCATAGCCAGAGCCATCATCCTTAAGCCTTCATTCATAATCGCAGATGAGCCCGTCTCCATGCTGGACGTATCCATCAGAGCAGGGATAATGCAGCTTTTGCTGTCCCTGCGGGAGGAGTATGGAATAGCATGCCTCCTCATAACCCACGACTTCTCCGTAGCCAGATACGTCTGCGACAACATAACGGTCATGTACCTGGGCAGATTCGTGGAAAAAGCGGAGACGGAAGAACTCATACAGAACCCCATCCACCCCTACACGAAAGCACTCCTGCAAGCGGTGCCCGTAGCAGATCCTACAAGGGAGAAAGAGGAACTGCCCATAAGCGGCGACATCCCCTCCCCCATAGACACGCCCTCCGGCTGCGTCTTCAGAACCCGATGCCCCTACGCCATAGACTCATGCGCAGATTCCATGCCAGAGCTTGTGGAGATGCGACCAGGACACAAAGTGGCCTGCCACCGGGTGGCAAGAGGCGAGATATAGGGGTGGAGGGGCGAAGCAAAGCATGTATTCCAAGACTATGCCGTGCTAACTTATCTAAATGTCCACAAAAGAGGGTGCAGTCTAGGGGGGACGGATGTGTTATTCTCAGTTCAAGCTTTGCCCAAGCCATTCTTTGGCTTTGCACCTAAAGTTTCTGCTTGCTTCCATCTCTTTTCGAGTTTTAGAAGGTTGAGCATTGGAAGAATGATTAATCCTAAACACAATGCACCTATTGCATAGTACACGAAATTATCCTCTTCGCGTAGCACTCCAGACATATTCACCACAAATACAATGCAAATAATGGGTATAACACTGCCACAAATCCCAACTACGATTTCTATCCTCCTTTCCTTTGAGGTTTTTTCTTTTGAAATAATTCCAATCTCCGTCATTTCGTTCTTCTTTGTTTCAGCCATATTAATCTTCCTGGAGTGGAACCCTTTCATCGCATCTCTCTGGGAGGTGATGTGAGGAAACTCTGTTTCCTTTTGCATCGGACTCTGAGTTAAGCTGTGACATATAAAGTCTCCTGTTCGAATTTCTCGAAGTACAATGAAATCAATAATGGCAAAGCGAAATCGAATAAGCTAACATTCGAAAGCAGAGCTTTTGAACTTATGCAGAGTACGACTCTGCAACGCTCCGAATGTGAAATTCGGTGCTCCAGTGGAATGCAGGCATTCCGCTTCGCTACGAGCGTTCGCTCGTAGCTTCAGAGGAGGCGTAGCCTCCTCTTCGCGCTTTTTTCGTTAGAAAAAGCGCTGAGAGGGAGATTTGAACTCCCGAGACGTAAACCGTCACGAGCTTTCCAGGCTCGCGCCTTACCAGGCTGGGCCATCTCAGCATTGAGGATATGGTATCTATTGCGTGTGGAAGCGTATGAGATGGCCGCTAGCGGAATGTTGGAGGAACGTTAGTTCCTCCCACGTGCGGGGAACATTGTTCCCCGACATTGCATCAGCAATTCCAGCGCGGGGCCATCTCAGCATTGAGGATATGGTATCTATTGCGTGTGGAAGCGTATGAGGTGGCCGCCAGCGGAGCGCGTTAGCGTTCCGGCGCGGGGCCATCTCAGCATAGATGTTCTAGTGCCTATTGCGTATGAGGAGATTGGCGATAAGGATGTCGCATTTAATGCTTTTTCCATCCGGGGGGGTAGGTGCCGGGGTCCATGATGACCCGGTTCGTATCTGCGACTATGCCGTCTTTCTTCTTCAGGGCCTTTGTGCTGGCCACCGTTGCTTTTGCCAGTGCGACCGCTTCTCCTTTGGAGGAGTAGAGGACTATGGTCTGGTCCTGGTTGTAATCTTTCACTATCGAGGAGAGGCCCGGGGCCGCTAGGTTGGCTCCATGGCAGATCGCGTCCACGGCCGAGTCCCTTATTACCGCTCCTGGCAGATGGGACAGCATGTGCTCTACGGGCTTCACCGCTTTCCTCAACAGTTCCTCGTCCCCGTCCTCTTTCCAAAAGACGTAGGCGTCCAGAAGGTCGTGGAGGGTGCAGGTATCTTCTATCGTTATGTTCGCTGTCCGGGTGCGCCTGAGCTCGTCCATGTTGGCCCCGGTTCCCATTGCGTCGCCCATGTCGTTACAGAGGGTCCGTATGTATGTTCCGCTCTCGCAGAGTACGCTGAACAAACTATCCCTACCCTGTTTTTCCAGTAGTTTGAGGCTGTGTATCTCTCTGGTCCTGATCTGGCGTTTGACCGCGCTCCGCACAGGAGGTAATTGATATATGGGTCCGGTGAACTCTTTGAATATCTCTTCCACCTCTTTCTTCGTTACGTCGCGATGGAAAGTGATCACTCCCACATATCCCTTGTGTCCCAGGTGGATGGCCTCTATGGCGCGGAGGCTGTTGTTTATGCCCACTGGCAAGACCCCGGTGACCCCTGGGTCCAGGGTGCCCGAGTGTCCGGCCTTTTCCAGGCCCAGTATGTTCCTGACCCATGAGGATACTTGATGGCTGCTTGGCCCTGCTGGTTTGTTCAAGGCGACGAAGCCGTATTTGAGATGGATGTCCATTGGACGTTCTTCCGGTGTCCACCCGCTCATTCCATTGCCTCCAGTATAATGGACACTATGGCCTCTGGGTCGTTCTTCTCGCTGTCTATGGCCAGATCGTATATTTCATGGTCTTGGTTGTCCACGCCGTAGAATTCCACGTATCGTGTGTGTTCGGACCTTTCCCTTTCTAGCATGTCGGTCACGGTCCTCTTCATGTCCGTCCTATCCCGCCCGCTTATCCTCTCCGCCCGAGTCTCTGGAGGAGCATGGAGCCAGGTCGCTAGAACAGGCACGCCTTCTTTCTTGCAGAGGGCGCCGATGAGCCGTCCCTCCAATATTATTCGCTCCCGTTCTCTCGCTATGGAGAGCATGCGTTCATCCAACCCCCTATCTATCTTATCATCGTTCTCCGCCATCTTTCCGTAATCTGCCAGGCTGATCCCTTCCTCCTTGGCCATCTGGCGGAATGTTTCCCCTGCGGAGACGACCTTCATTCCCGTCCTATCCCCCAAAAGATAGGCGGCGGTGGATGTCCCGGAGCCGGGCAAACCGCCTATGGTCACTCGCAAGCTAGTTGTCATCCTCTTCCTCCCCTCCGAACACCTCGGTCCCCCCAACCTTGATGTTGCATCTCTTTTCCACTGTGATGCCGTCTGCGGTTATCACTACGTTCACGGGAAAGCTGCCTTTGTTGTACTTCGGCCTTATCCGGATGGGCTTTTCCAATTCCATCCCCGGGCTGAGAGAGGATATGTTCACCTCTCCCTGTACGTCGAAGAACTCGGCGAGGTTGGAAAAATCAAAGGATACATCTTTGATGGTCTGCTCGGTCTTGTTCCCCAGGCGAACCAATAGCTCCCCTGTCGTTCCCGGCTCAATGTAGGAAGGAGCGAGCAAAGACACGGTGAGGTCCGATGGGCTTTCGTCCTCATCTTCCCCATCCTCATCAGACTCTTCCTCATCTTCATCTAGGTAATCTTCTTCGTCCTCTTCTAACCCGTCCTCTTCATGCTCTTCCTCCTCCTCGACCGCGCTCCCGGTGTCCTCGGAGGGCTCTTTGGGAAGGAACGCGTCCTGTTCCATCTTCGCCAAGCGCTTGTTGAATGTGTATTCCTTCAACGCCTTTTGAATGACCTGGCCCAATGGGATGGAGACGAGGGAGTAAATGAGTATCCATACGGGCATTATCTGCCACAGGGGCCCTCCGCGGAGGAGGTGTATGTTGGAAGCCCAGGGTATGGAGAAAGTCTTGTTCCCCAGACCATCCAAGAATATGTATATCCATGTGAAGATGGATATGATGATCAGCATGCTGAAGACCATGGGCTTCATCTGGTTGGAGCTCTGGGCCATCTGATCCTGCATGAGTACCTTCTGTATCTTGAGCAACTTGTCCATCCTCTGTTGGTCACCGGCAAGCCTCGCCTCCCTGAGCTCCTTATTGAACGCCCCCATGACCTTCTGGTTCTTGGCCATGCCTACCCAATCCATGAACTTGTGTCGTATGAGAACAGACACAAGGGTCATGACCAGGCCAGCGAACAATATGGTGAGGATGGGCCATCTGCTCCCGAACCCGAGGATGGGATATAGCACGGCGCCCACCGTAACACCCAACAACATTCTCAGGTCCTGATTGAACATTATCATGAAGGTGAGCATGAACACGAATATCAGCATGAAGCTGCTTGAGTCCTGCTTAGGGGGCCGTGAATCGCTCATGTTCTCCTCACCCCCTCTCCCACAGGGAGAGGGCTATCGCTATTCATTGCTGAAGAATCCCCTAAGCATGGGGTGCATCTCCATCATCTCTTCCTTCGCCATCTGTTCATAGAGACGAATGAGAATGCCCACAGTAAGCAGCAAACCGGTACCACTGGTATTACCCACTGTACCTATGAGGTCAGCTCCTGCGGCCAGAGCCCCGACAAAGGCTCCGCTAAGGACGGTGACCACTGGAATGTATTTGTCGAGCACTATCTCCATCCTTTTCGGCTCTCTCCGGAATCCGGGGATCCTCATGCCGCTGGACTGTATCTGCTTGGCAACGTCCTTGGCTCCCATGTTCGTGGTGTCTATCCAGAACTTGGCGAATATGATGGAACCCACTATCATCACCATGACATAGAGCACCAGCCTGACAATTAGCTGGCCGGGATCATGGAATGGGAGGTAGGACTGTTGATAGCGTTCGCTCATAAGGGGTAAGAGCCACTCGTACAAACCTTTGGGAGCTTGCAAATACCAGGCTATTCCTGATATCGGCTCGTTGCTTTGGGGCAAGTATGCTCCTATCCACCATTTCTGCCCTACAAGAGGAAGGTTCTGCATCGTGGGATGGCTCCATAGCAACAGCGAGAACATGCTCACGTTGGCCAACAAAGCTCCCATCAATATCACAGGGATGTTAGATGCATAGATAAGGCGTATTGGATAACGTCCTCTGGACCCCCGACCGCTTTCATGGGCCAGAGGTATCTCCAACCTGGCGGACTCGACATATGCCACCAATAGGAAGATGACTATGGTCCCAACCAGGGCTATTAAAGGATTGGGAGGCTGTAATATAAGCTGTTCTATCCCCCCTCCTGCCATTTGGCTCGCGGAACTGTGGGTGATGAGATAGAACGTCTTTGGGATGGCTCCTGCCGGTGGGTTCGCGACGCTCATTATCTCGGCGGAGTTCGCGGGCATCCAGTTGAGGGTACCGGTGAATATGGCCTGGCTCACGCCTGCTGCGATGAACAGCGATATGCCGGACCCTATTCCCCATTTCGAGACCGTCTCATCCATGAGGAACACGAGATAGCTTCCTATGAAGAGCTGAACCACTATGAACGTCTTTGCCAGCATGCCTCCGTTGCCTGACCATAGGCCGTCCATCCCCGACACGAAGGAGGTTGAGGGGTTGAGATATCCGTAGACCTGGGGAACGGCCTCGACGAATATCATGATTATGACTATGAGCTTCTGAACGCCCTGATAGGTAGCCTTGTCCTGCTCGTTCGACAGGTCCAGATTGATTATCTTGGCCCCTGTGAACAACTGCATTATGATGCTGCCCGTTACAATGGGACCTATCCCCAAATGCATAAGGGATCCCTGAGCCCCTGCTAGTATGGCGCGGTAGGAGGCGAACACATCCACGGTCGTGGCCTGATCCAGGCCATAGATGAAGACGTTGGTGAGTATGAAATAGAGGATGAGGATGCCTATGGTCCAGAACATCTTGGTCTTGAAATGGACATGTACGCCCTCTGGCCTTTTTACCGCTGGTAATCTGTCCGTTATAGGTCGGAGACCATAGAGCTTGCTTCCCTCTCCAACATAGGAGAACCCGAGGTATAGTACCCCCATAAGGGGGGCGGAGACGAGCATCAGGAGATATAGAGCGGGGCCGCTAACATTCTTCCAGCTCATAGCTAGGAAGATCATGAATACCCAAAATATGATGATGGGTATGGCCATCCGCTTGTCCCGGGGTATGCTCTCTGCTCCGATGTCCATGAGATCACTTATTCCTTCTTGCCTTTCTCAGAGGTCTTCTTTTCGGACTCGTTCTGAGATAGTATTATCTCGCCGCCAGCAGCCTTCACTTTTTCCATCGCAAGGGGTGAGGCTGTGTCTACGGTAATTTTTAGGGGTTTTTCAATCTTTCCCGAGCCGAGGAGCTTGCCGAACCCCATGGAAGAGAGGTCGATCTCCTTCAGCCCCTGGTCTTTGGCCATCTTGTCCACGTCCCGTACATTCAAAGCGAGTATCGCTTCCCGGGCTAGCACCTTCTGGGGGCGTTTGAACCCATGGCGGCCGAAATGGTCTGGGTCATAGCGTATGGTCCAAGTGAACTTGTGCTTGTGCAATCCTGCGTTGCCCTTTCCTCCCCTCTTGCCAGCACCTCTGCCCGCTTTCTTCCCACGACCATGGGTCCTGTGTCCTCTGAACTTGTTCGATCGGTGCATATCTATTCCTCCTTCTTCTTGGGTTTGGACTTCTTCGTAGAGGCCTGGGTCTTCTTAGAAGGTGCTTTCTTCACCTTTGAGCCAGGAACAGCCTTTCCTTTCTTCTCTTTGGCAGGGGTCTTGCTAGGGCCAGCTTTCTCTTCCTTTGCTGCTGGCTTTCCTTTCTTACCCTTCTCGTCCTTTATGGTCGGGGAGGGGAGCATCCTAAGCAGAAGAGCATTGATCTTTTCTCCTCTGTATCCCAGGGCTCCGCCTCTGGCGGGATGCACGATATTGTAATGCTTTTTTACTCCTTCGTATCCCTTTATAGGGGGATGAAGACGGAACAATGGGCATATGCCGGATATCTTGTTGTATTTGATCTCGTCCTTCGTTATGGCCTTGGCAAGACCCATTATGGAAGAGTATTCGGTGTTCTTCTTCACATACTCGTCCGTGAGCTTCTCCCCCCCATCTACTTCTCCTTTGAGGACGATCAGACGGGCAAGGGTCTCCGGAGCTATCTCGCCCCAGGTGATATAGTCCTTTACCCTATGGAGCATCCCTTTGTAGGAATCGGTGAACGGGATGACAGCACAGTGGTTTATCCTTGTGAGATTCAGATAGCTCAGGGTCTCGTTGACCCCGGAGACGGCGTTTATTCCGCCTCTGACGCGTATCACAGCAATGGCCATCATTCACCACCTTCCGTAGGGGTGGGAGGAGTCTTTGCTTCCTCTTTGTCCTTTTCTGGCGCCGCTTCTTTTACGGGAGTTGTTTCTGGCGCTGTGTTCTCAGGAGTCTCAGCGGTCTTCTCCATATCTTTGCTATCTATGAAAGAGGCCGCAGGGGGAACAACATCTGATATCCCGGTGTGTATGTTCAAATTGTCGGTGATGCCAGCGGTCACGCGCATGGTAGTGGTAGATTTTAATGCGTCGAAAACAGCGTTAGCATAGTTGATAGTAGTCTTGGTGTGGCCCTTTGTGAATCCCCACACATCCTTCACTCCGGACAGGGTCAATATGCTCTTGGCAATGTCGCCGGTGGCAAGAGAGACCCCTCGAGGTGCCGGTCGGAAATACACTTCCACAGAGCCTGATTTTCCCTTCACGGCGAAGGGTACGGTATGGGGTTCTCCACAGCCGCATTCCCAGGATCCGCAGCCTCTCTTGACCTCTATGATGCACAGTTTGGCGCGGTCTATGCCCTTGCGTATCGTTGGGCCGACCTCGTGGCCTTTCACACTAGCTACTCCAACATATCCGTCTCCATTGCCCACTGCAACGGTAACAGTGAAACGGACTCTCCGTCCAGAGTCGGTCATTCTCTGGACCATGTTCACGTCAAGTACGATATCCTCCATCTCCGGCAATAGTATGTCCACTATCTCAGCTTCTCTGAGAGAAAGGCGTGATTCCAGTGCATCGTGCATGGTGGTTATGTTCCCGTCTCTCACCTGCCGTCCAAGTTCTGTCTTGGGTTCCCAGTCCATTTCTAGGCCTCCTTGAGTGTGTCTATCTGTGCTTTGACCTTTTGAATAAGGTCCGGCGTCTTGTCGTCTATGTGTTTCCCGCTTACTCTCTCATCGGAGGGGAGTACTTTTGGGTCGTGCGGGACATCTACCCCTGCTTCCGAGGCGCCCTTGAGAGCGCTTAACAAACGGCCATTGGGGTGTGAGATCGCTAATCCCAGGTCGAGCACCGCAGCGGTGACCCCTGAGTCGAGGGCTCTCTTCCCTGCGAGATATCCGGTGAGATACGCTGCAGGAATGGATTTTCCAGAACCGCTCCATCCATATTTGGTGAGTTCACGGGAATATGCGGTGGTCACCACTTTGTCTCCCTGGACATCGTAGTCGATGAATTGCACTTGTACATACTTTGAGGAGCGGCGAACGACCATGCGGGTCTTATATGATAGTAGAAGGGCGCGCCTCTTTTTGTAATTGGTCCTTTTCTCAAGTCTCCGCCTGAAAGGTATCCTATACCTTGGTCCGTGTGCCATTATGCTTTCCCTCCTTTCATCTTTCCGCTGCTTATAAGGTGGGCCTTGAGGTGGGTCTTATCCTTGAACACGCCGCCTTTGGCCAGCATATAGAATTCGCGGTAGGTCGAACTATCTATGCTTCCATCTTCCCTCATCTCTCTCAGGCTCGCCCGTATGGGGCGGATGACCCGTATCCATCTCTGCTTCTTGGTGAGGCGGGCGTATTTGCTGCCCTTTCTGGATCCAGGCCCTATGCGCTTTCCCTTCTTCTTCTGTTGGGCTGCATGCCTGGCCCTTCCGCGGGATATGCCCTTCTTTTGTTTCGCCTTGATGAGGCCGCCGTTCACAAGGAAACGAATATCCTCTTTGGTGACGGCCTCGTACACTTCTTCCATGGCGGACGGGTCTATGTACACTCTGTTGACACCGCATCCGAGCACGTCTGCGGCCATTCTTCTTTTTGGACGTAGATCCATCTAGACACCTCCGTTAAGAACATGTATCTTGAGTTTCTCAGCCCTCTTGACTATATCCATCCTCTTCCTGGTCCCAACGCCATGGGCGATCCTAGCGGCGTTGACGGTTGGGTCAAGGCTCTCAAGGTCATTGGGGTTGTAGACCAAGACCTCACGGAAGCCCGATGGATGTAATCCCCTAGCTTTCGCAGGGCTGCCGTATCCGACCCGGACGTTCGGCGCCCGATATTTCAGGTTCGTTCTCGCCTTTGAATGCAGGCCCTTGGGTTTTCTCCACTTGGTTCCCAGTCTCTTGTAACGGAACCACTCCTGACGGCGGAAATTAGGTTGTTTTTTCTTCCTGGCCGCCCTCTTCTCAAAATGGTCCTGAACATCAGCAGACAGCACAGGTCTTATCTTACCTGGCGCCTTTGGTTTTTCGTCGACTATCTTCACTTTCTTATCTTTTCCTGCCATGGACCATCACTCCTTTGCCACTAGATATATGCCATCCTGGAACACCCTTCTGTCGAAACCCTTTATCCGGGTGGCCCTTTCTATATTGGCCATGGTTTGTCCCACGTTCTCTTTGTCTATACCCTCTATGGTGACCTGATCTCCTTTTGCGGTCACCTTCGCTCCCTCCATTATTCTGGCGAAGCGGGGGCTTTTCTCTCCGGAAAAGTTCTCTATTACGACCTGATCCCCTTTCACGCTCACTTTTACTGGAAAGTGAGAATATACCAGTTTCATTCTGTATGTGAAGCCCTCCGTTACTCCTCTGAGCATGTTGTTCACATGGGCGTTCCATGTTCCCACAAGGGCCTTCTCTCTTGTCTGAGGCAGTTCGGTCTTTATCACGACCTCTTTTCCCTCCATGGCCAAAGTTATCTTTGGGTCGTGAAACTCACGGCTCAATGCACCCTTGGGGCCAGTGATGGTCAACATCCCTTTCTTCAAGGAAGCGCTAGCTCCTTCGAGGATGTTCGTCCTTTTCTCTATTCTCGCTGCAACGGGCATTCTTCTCACCTCAGTATACGAAACCCAGGAGCTTTCCTCCTATGCCAACATCCTTTGCTGAGGAGTGACTCATAACTCCCTTCGTGGTGGATATGATTATCACCCCAAAATCCTGGGCAGGGAGGAATCGCTTCTCGAAACGTTCTAGGTTCTTTCTGGAAACGGCATATCTCGGCTTTATCACTCCACAATTGTTTATGTGGCCGTTGAGAAGGACATTGAACAGCCCCCCTCTTCCATCCTCCACATATTCGAATTGTGTGATGTAATTGTACTCTTCCATTACCTTCAGCACTCGACCTATCAATTTGGAGGAGGGCTTTATGGCACACTCTTTCTTCCCCGCCATCTCTGCATTCTTTATGGTGACGAGGGCATCGTTCAATGGATCATGTTGCATATCTATCTCCTCCTATGAATATTTTTTAAACCCTATCTCCGGAGCTATCTCTCGGAAACACTGACGACACAGATGCATACCATACTTTCGTATGATGCCCCGCTTACGTCCACATCTATCGCATCCTTTCTTCCGACCGAACATCTTGACCGGGTGGGCTGGTTTCATTTGATCACCTCTAGGTCGAATTTATATTGAGCATATTCCAATCCTTCCTTCGTAGTTATCCTGTGGTTCATGGGGATCTTGCGCTTCAACAATTTCCGAGTGGCGATACGCTTTCCTCCCTTTCTCCGGAGGGTGGTGGATATGTCCATTCCGAATATCCCTATGTCGGGGGTGTATCTCATGCCCTCGAAATCGGTGTAATCCGGTATTCCGAATGAGAAATTGCCCTCGGGGTCGAAGGAATACTTCCATATCTTGTTCTCACGGACCCAGAAAGCTCGTTTGAGGAAGTCCTCCGCCTTTTCTCCGCGGAGTGTGACCTTGCATCCTATGTCCTGTCCATCACGAATTCCCAGATCCTTGTTCGTGGTCTTGGAAACAGTCCTTATCGGCTTCTGACCAGTGAGCATCTCCAACACGCGCTCGGCCCGGAGTATCTTCTCCCCTGCCTCTCCGACGCCGATGTTCACCACTACCTTCTCCAGTTCGATCGTTTGCATGCGGTTCTTCGGGGGGGCGGGTGGTGCAGGAGCCTTGGGTTTTGCCTCTTCCTTAGGTTTGGCCGGGGCTTTCCGGGGAGCTTTCACATGGGGGTTGAATTCCACTGCGCCGCCTATGCTCAGTGGCTCCTCTGGAGCAACAGGTGCTTCAGGGGCCTTGGGCTCGGGGGCTATGACCTCTACTTTTGACTCAGGTTTGGCCGGGGCCTTTTCTGTTTTGACCACGGCAGGCTTTGGTTCGGCCTTGGGTTCT
>DAOVJP010000293.1 GCA_030673205.1 Thermoplasmata archaeon | reverse complement strand
ATGTTCTGGGAATTCTGTCAAAGCAAACACCCGACCCTAATCCTCTTTGTTCTCTGACCGCTTTTTCTTTGTATGGTGTTTTGTTCCGTGTACGCCATCGGCGCCCACTAACTTCTTTCTCATTGCCATTATATCATGTAATATTTCCTGGATATTATCCGCCTGGATCACCACTAGATCCCCCTCTTTGGCCATGCCTAGGGCGGTCTTTATGGCTTTGTTATCGTCCAGCACGATCTGCACATGTTCCTCGGGGAAGCCTGTGGAAAGAACACCCTTCTTCACGAGTTCGGCGGTCTCGCCGATCTTCCTATGTCTCCGATCCGGGTCAGATATGATTATCTTATCATATATCCGGGCAACCGCCTCTCCAAAACCGATTATATCCTTGTCCAGCCTATTTCCAGTTCCGCCTGCAACATTTATCCACGTACCATCGGAGAGGTAGGGCAGGATCTGGCTCAGAGCCTCGATCGCGGAAGAATTGTGGCCATAGTCTATGAGGACCTTGTACCGGCCCATATCTATCACGTTCATTCTTCCTGGAAGTTGTCCGGTCGAGGGATGGAAAGTAACCAGTCCCATTTGAATGTCTTTGAGATTTATGCGCAGAGCATGTGTGGCGGAAACAGCGGCCAGACAATTGGCGACATTGAAAACAGCCTTGCCCCCAAAGGTAACGGGCATATCTGCCAGATCCGCTATGACCGACACCAATTTACCCTTCCTTATCACAATCTCATTTCCCATGGTGGTGACAACGGTCCCACCCTCGGCCACGTGTTCAGACAATCTCTTGTTGCTGGAGTCGAGGGAGAAGAGAATGCTCTTCGCAGATATCTTTTCCTTGTATCTCACAACCCGCTCATCATCTGCATTCAGAACAGCGGTCCCGGAATCCTTAACGGTCTCGACCACGATGCTCTTCAGCTCTGCCAGGTCGTCCAGGCTCGTTATTCCGCCCTCTCCCAGATGGTCGCTGGAGACGTTGAGGAACACACCAACATCGCTCTCATCATATCCCAGGCCCCGGCGGATAATTCCGCCTCTGGCAACTTCCAAGACCGCGTGGTCGATCGTAGGCTCTTCCAAAACAAAATGAGCACCGCCTGGCCCACTGTAATCTCCTTTGACGATGATCTGGTTGTTTACTTCAACACCATCTGTACAACACATGCCAACCTTCTTTCCAGCATACTTCAGGATATGAGCTATCAAACGAATGGTCGTGGTCTTACCATTGGTGCCGGTAACGGCGATGATGGGTATCGTGACCTGCGACCCGGGCGGAAATAGCATGTCAACGACCGGGGCGGCAACGTTCCTCGGCGTACCCTTGTAGGGGTCCAGATGCATGCGGAAACCTGGGGCCGCGTTGACCTCAACAATTCCGCCACCTGAATCTGCCAGAGGCCTGGTGAGATCGGGGGCTACCACATCGATCCCCATCACATTGATGTCTATGAGTTTGGAGACCCTTTCGGCCATTCTCTTGATGGGAGGATGCACCTCGTCAGTAACGTCGATAGCGACGCCCCCCGTGCTCAGGTTCGCAGTTGATTTCAAAAATACCGTTTTTCCTTTCTTGATGACAGAATCCAGGGTCAACCCGTTCTGTTTCAGGAGACGGTTTGTCATAAAATCCACTTTGATACGGGTCAACACTTTCTCGTGGCCAAAGCCCCTGCGCGGGTCGGAATTTATCTCGTTGATCAACTTTTTCACTGTGGATCTGCCATCGCCCGTCACGCTTGCAGGTTCTCTCCTGGCGGCGGCAACGAATTTGTGGTCTATGACCAGCATCCTATGGTCCATTCCCTTCAAGAAACGCTCCACCAGAACATGATCATGGAACTTTTTGGCGGACTTGAAAGCAGAGCGAAGATGTCCAACATCCAGGATATTGGTGGTTATACCCTTTCCATGATGTCCGACCAGGGGTTTGACCACGACAGGATAACCGACATCCTCGGCGAACTCGATAGCGCTCTCTAGCTCTTTGAACGCGTGTCCTTTCGGGACCAGCACCCCGACGGACTCGAGGATCTCTTTCGTCTGTTCTTTGTCATCCGCGATCTCGACCCCTATGGCAGAAGTGTTGTCCATCAGAGTGGCCTGGATGCGTCTCTGATACATTCCATGGCCCAACTGGACATAACTGTTCGTATTAAGTCGGATAACTGGGATGCCTCGGGAATCAGCCTCCTTCGCTATGGACTCTGTAGATGGGCCCAGAAGATTCTCTTCCCTTATGGCCTTCAACTCCTCTATCATGGGCTTCAGGTCCTTCTTCTTGCCCTTGAAAAGGGATTCAACGATCTTGACCGCCATCTCTCCGGCGCGAATTCCGGCGGATTCATCCCTATACCTGTAGACAATGGTGTAAACCCCTTTCTTATCGGTCTCACGGGTCTTGCCGAACCCCACCTCCATCTTAGCTAGGCACTGGAGTTCCAGAGCGAGGTGCTCCACGATATGCCCCGCCCAAGTTCCCTCTTCCACCCTCTGCAAGAAGCCCCCTCTCTTACCAGGAGAGCAGCGGTGTTCGATAATGGAGGGCATCATCTCCTCCAGATCCTTTCTGAACCCTGGGACCGTGTTTGAAGAAGACTTCTCCAACTTCCCT
>DAOVJP010000059.1 GCA_030673205.1 Thermoplasmata archaeon | reverse complement strand
GCCTCTTTCAGCTCCTCCAAACTGAAGTTCTTCTCCTCATAGACATTTCGCTTCAGCGATGCTAGAGAATTAATGAGGTTTATGGTGCCGCATGTTTCCACGTTGAATGTGGTATTGTATCTGGCACCCATCTGTCCTATATCCCTGCCATTCTGAAGGCAATCCGGTTTGAGAAAGGAGTTTATCACCGGCATGGTGATCTTTCGCCATGCATCGTGCTGGATATTGTTGCACAAGGTCAGCACCTTTACGGTCTCGCTGAAGTATTCTTTAAGAGCCTGGATGACCTCATCATAGGTTTCCAACTTATAGCCGTGAGGCTCAAATATCTGTAGGCTGGTCCTATTATCGTACCCATCACAGAGAACCATCTCCAGCATCTTTGGCAATCCTATAAAATGCACGCCTACGCTGGTGGCGGTGCCCGCACCACCGGGTATCCAATATGTCTTACCGTCCAACTCTATCGGATGCCAAGTTCCTGCCGAACTCTCAAGACAACCGCCTATGGACCATGCCCTAGCCTCCTCCGTGTCCATACCTTCCTCTTTATAATTCTGAATGATGAAATCCATTGCGGTACGGTTGCTTACCCAGGCCGGATAACCGGTCCCTATCTTTGTGCACTCCACCCCTTTTATCAGCAGCTCTTCCGAGGTCTTTTCGTCATACAGGAGGCTCAAGGTGGGTTGGGGAGTATCACAGGTCATCGCCGATTCCAATATGAGCATGTCAAGCTCATTCTCCCCGCTGTGTCCATTCTTGTCGAGCCCCCCGATGCAAAGATTGTTGAATGTGTTGCCGGAAAGGACCCCGCCCACAACGCCCATAGACGCGAAACAATCCAACTCCGTGTATTTCATCCTCATGCATTCCAGAAGCTCTATCGTCTTCTCCCTGGTGAGGCTCCCATTGTCCATGTCCCGCTTCCACCAGGGGTACAATACCTGGCCGAGCCTTCCAGGCGACATGCCCGATATGCAATCCTCATTCAGAACGGCCGCGTGGAATATCCATGTCAGCTGCAGAGCCTCCTTGAAGGTTCGCGGCGGTTTGTGGGATAGCCATTCCAGCATGTCGACTATCTCAATATATTCCTGTTTCTGGCGATCGTCCTTCTCGACATCGGCCAGCCGCCTCGCCTCTTTCGCGTGATTCAGCGTCCATTTCTGGATCCCCTCTATCCCGCTTATCACTGCCTTGTAGAAATAAAGCCTGTCCATATCCGGATATCCGGCTATCTTGCCAATATTCTCGTTACAGATGTCGATTATTCCGTCCAGGCCGTATCTCAATGGATAATAATAATCCATGACCTCTCGACCCTGGGGGAGAGTATACCCAGAATCGAACATGCAGATGACGGCCCGCATGATCGCCGCCTTTTCATCGTATTCGGGGACCATCTGTTCGTACTTATGGCCGATGTCCTCAACGGACCTATCCTTCCATGATCTCGCGGTCTTCAAAAGCATTGGAAGCTCTTCTTTTCTCAGTCCGAACTTGCCCGCAATGGAAACAATATTCCCCGCGCTTTCCGTAACATTACCGCCACCCTTTCCCATTTTGGTGACCACATCGGAACTGAGCTTTCCGGCCTCAAGGGCGTCCTTATACATCTCATCCTCTTTGCTCATGAAATAGGAACCAGAAAGCCATGGCATGGGAAAAGAGCCCCTGAGATAATGGGTCTTTCCCATGACAAGAAGCTCCCCTGGGAATATGGCAGGTGTCAGATGGGAGAACGCGCTTTTGAGCGCCTCCGCCCTCCGGATTATCGGTATCTCACCCTCAAGCTCCACCCAACGCCGAGTATACCAGTAGGGGAATTCCATGGAGACCGAGGAGCTTGTCTCGAAGTAGAGGTCACGTATCTTCTTGACCCTCTCGGAGGGTGCTTTCTCTACCTCCCTGCTCTGGATATCGCCCGCCGCTCTCTCCCCATACTGGAAGAATAGTCCGAATTCACTAGCATCCTCATTACCTTTCTCGACTGACATATTCACACCTTCAATTATATCCCGTTGCCTAACAAGGGAGGATGGGAACGAGGAGCACAAACACCTATCGTATTCTGGATCTGTACCTCTCCCTCATCCATATTCACAACAGCAAGCCGCCGATGTGTTAACGGGAAGTAACAAAAGGTGTGCCCGATATTTAAACCTACTCCCGACACGGGCTTTTGGACAAGCATGTCAGGGCACGCTAACCCCCATCTGGCAATCCAACGACTTCTCTCTGCAAATCTCTTAAATACCCCTCCTCCATTTAGCATATGGCGGCCTATGAACGAAATACTCTCCTTCTTGTTGGTTCTGCTCCCCTTGATGGTCGTGCTCATAGGGATACTGTATTTCAAGCGCTCCGGGGCCGAGATGGCGATCGTGGGCGTACTCCTAGCGGCTGCCTTGGCTATGAGCGCCTTTCACACGTGTGGGGCCGTGGTCTTCGGGGCAGTCATATATGGCATCCTCAAATCCCTGGGGATAACTCTGGCGGTTGTCCTCACCATGCTCATGATATTCCTCATGAATGAGGCGGGTGCGCTGGATATTATAAGCCAAGGGATAAAGAGGGTGGCCGATACAAAGGAGGAGCAGGCGCTGTTCGTAGGCATAGCCTTCGGCACCTTCGTCACCAGCCTGGGCGTGGTGACGCCAGCCCTCTTCCCGCCTCTCCTGGTGGCCATGGGCTTCAGTGCTGGCACCGCCGTGGCCATATCCGTGCTTGGCTATAACGCGTCCACCAGCTTCGCACTGCTCTCCATACCTGTGACCCTCCCAGCTGCCGCGTTCGACCTAGATCTGCACGAGTTGACATATAGGATCACCCTCTTCCTGCCCGTGGTCTCCACCGTGATAGCCTTGGCCATGTTGTGGGTGGTCGGTGGGAAGGAATCCATCAAGAAAGGACTGGTCCCTGCCCTCCTGGTCGGACTTAGTATAGGCATTTCCGCCATACTCCTCGTGCTGGCCCGCTTTCCCATCATGCTGCTGGGCGTGGCCGTGGGCCTGATCGGCATGGTCGTCCTCTATCTGTACATTCATTTGGAAAGGAAAATGGAAGGTCGAACGGTGAAAGGTGAACCAATGGAGAGGAACATCCTTCTGAGGGCGTTGAGCCCATGGCTCATACTCATCGTGATAGCGGCCATCATCAGCATACCGTCCGTGACGGAAGCCCTGAAGCCCCTGGACGGCAATGGTTTCTCCTCCTCATTGACAGCCTATCAGAACGTGGACCTGAACTTCTTCGTACAGCCCTACTTCCCCATAATGCTTGCTCTCTTGTTCTCCTATCCTCTGCTCAAGCTCCCCAAAGAAAAGGCCGTCGGGACCATCAAACTGTGGAGCAGAAGGATATGGGGGCCGATAGCGGCCTTCAGCCTGTTCTTTAGCCTGGCATATATAATGGCATTCAGCGCGATGGAGATACAAGGTGGCGCCCTCGTGGGCTCTACATCTTTCCCAGAATACAACATGAACTATATTGCCGGCACGGTGTTGGCAGATGCCTTTGGTCATGGCTATGTGTTCGTGGCCGCCTCGCTCGGACTCTTTGGAGCGGTGGTAGGTGGTAGCGAGACAGGGAGCAACATGCTGTTCTATGGCATACAGAGACAGGCTTCCGACAAGATAGGGCTGACAGATGGACAATTCCTCACCGTGTATGGCGCCCACGCCAACGCCGGAGGGGTTGCCTCGGCCATAACCCCCTCGAAGATAACCACCTCCGTGGCCACCATCGGCGGTGATAGGGAGATAGAGAGCGAGACCATGAGCAAGATGCTTCCCCTAGTCGTCCTGCTCACCATACTCATAGGAGTAATGACTGGCATATTCGTCAAACTCGTCACATAGGGCGAGAAAGGATATGCTGCGCCTGCCCACGGCATAGCCTAAATATACATACTGTTTATCTGTAGACTACCTAGGAGTCCCTAGCAGAGGAAGGAGGTTTCCCAATGCCAATGTACAACCCCAAGATAGAGTCGATGAAAGCGGATGAGATACGAAAGCTTCAGGAGGAACGAATGGTGAAGATGGTGCGCTATGCCTACGAGCGGGTGCCCATGTACAAGAAACGCTTTCAAGAGAAGGGGATCGGACCGGATGACATCAAGAGCCTGGAAGACGTGCACAAAGTACCCTTCACACTCAAGAACGATCTGCGGGACCACTATCCTTACGGTATTTTGGCCGTGCCCGTCACCGAGGTGGTGCGCTTCCACGCGTCCAGTGGGACCACTGGCACCCCCACCGTGGTTTCCTATACGAAGCACGACATGGATGTATGGACAAATAACATGGCCCGGGCCTACGCCTGTGCCGGCGCCACCCCCAATGACATAGTCCAGAACGCCTACGGATACGGGCTGTTCACCGGGGGACTGGGCTTCCACTACGGGGCGGAACGACTGGGATGCGCGGTTGTACCCACAGCCACAGGGAACACCAAGCGCCAGTTGCAGATGATGAAGGATTTCCAGACCACCGTATTGTGCTGCACCCCCTCATACGCCACCTTTTTGGGGGAGGCGGCTAAAAAGGCGGGGATGGACCCGCTCAAGGATCTCTCTTTGAAAGTGGGCATGTTCGGCGCCGAGCCCTGGAGCAACGAACAGAGGAAGCACATCCAGGATACTCTGGGCCTCCGTGCCATAGACAACTATGGGATGAGCGAACTCTACGGGCCAGGAGTGGCGGTGGAATGCGAACACCAGAACGGACTTCACATATGGGGAGACGAATTTTATGTAGAGACCATAGACCCGGACACCGGCGAAGTACTAGAACCGGGAAAGAAGGGAGAGATGGTCATAACCATGCTCACCAGAGAGGCCATGCCGCTGCTCCGCTACAGGACGAAGGATATCTGCGTCATCAACTGGGAGGAATGCGAGTGCGGACGGAGCCATCCCAAGATAATGCGCATAACGGGCAGGAGCGATGATATGCTCATAATCGGCGGTGTGAACGTCTTCCCCAGCCAGATAGAGAGCGTGCTGCTCGATACCCCCGGAATAGGAGACCAGTACCAGATAATAGTGGACCGCGCCCTCCTGGACAGCTTATATGTGAAGGTCGAAGTGGCACCAGAAGCTTGGAACGCCCCCGGCTTCAACAAGGATGCGCTGGCTAAGAAGGTCGGGGAGAACCTCACCGCAGTATTGACCCTACGAGCCAAGGTGGAGCTCATGGAACCGGGCGCATTGCCCAGGACCGAGGGGAAAGCAAAACGGGTGATAGATCTACGGAAGGAGTAGACGAGGGCTTGTTAGGGCATCCGGTGAACGCTCTTCGGCCCTACGCGGCCCCTGTGCTCTCATCGAACCCTATGCTCTCCTTTTCCAACTCGTCAAGTATGGGGTTGTATATGCCGGGCTCGATAGGGATGTGGACACCAGTCTCTTTTATCTCTCCACGAAGGATCATCTTGGCGGCTATGGCCGCGGGCAACCCAACTGTCCTAGCCATGGCACTGTAGCCACCGGG
Source organism: Thermoplasmata archaeon (assembly GCA_030673205.1). Classification (GTDB taxonomy): domain Archaea; phylum Thermoplasmatota; class Thermoplasmata; order JAGHBH01; family JAGHBH01; genus DAOVJP01. Next base: position 2,195 of record DAOVJP010000059.1, on the reverse strand, counting down.
TATCCCATATGCTATGAGGGTGGATACGATGTGTTCCTTCTTCTCCGGATATTCGGCGATGAAGTTGTGCTGGAGGACTATCATGTCTCTCTCGTCCTTCGCGTATCCCATCTTCTCCTCCATGATATGACAGATCATGTCGATGGGGGCATCCACGCCTTCCGGGAGGGGGGTGTCGGAGAATAGCCCAAGCCAACCCATATTGTTGAGAGGTAGGGCGTCCGGGGCCATCCCTAGTTTGCTGGCCACGGCGGTCTTGGCATCATCTCCACCTCCTGCGATGTGGAGCATGAGGTCTTTGTATGCCTTTCCGGCCAGGGATGGGGCGGGATCCTTGCTCAATAGGCCCAGGTCGCTGAACGCCTTCAAAGTGGGGCACCAGCCAGGGTAGCGGAAGGTGCCGCGTAGGATGGTGTCCGTATCCGATATTCCATATATGTCCTTGTACGGGACGCTGTCACGGTTGGGATAGCCCTCGAAGTCGCCCATGCCTTCCACGTGCATCATCTTGGTGGATATGAACAGGTCCTTTGCAGGCACGGTTATCTCCTTCCCGTCCATCTTGTATTGGGCGTTGTTCGTGCCTGCTAGCAGTACGCCCTTGGGGCTCCATGAGAACTTGTAACCGAAGGGGTTCGAGTTCGCCTCCGGTGCTGGAAGGCCGCCGCAGAAGGATGTGAAGTTGGCGATACGGCCGCCCTTCTTCTGGACATCGTGGATGATGCGCATAGCGCTCATGTGATCGATGCCCGGGTCCAGGCCACTCTCGTTCAGCAGGAGCACTCCTGCCTTCTTCGCTTCCTCATCCAGAGCCTTCATTTCGGCGCTGACGTAGCTGGTGGTGACCATAGATCTGCCCTTCTCTATGCATTTCTTGGCTATCTTCACATGGTGGGTGTATGGAAGAAGACTTATGGCCAGATCGTTCTCCGATATAAGCTGGTCCAGTTTCTCCTCCTGGTCTATGGTGAATGCCATGGCCTTCCCGTTCGGGGCGTTCCCCACCATCTTCTCTGCCTTGCTGACCGTCCTGGTCGCGACCGTCACCTGGAGATCGGTTTGGTTCAACAGATATTCCACCAGAGGTGCGGCCACTAGTCCTGCTCCGAAAACAACTACTTTTTTCATATGCGAAGCCTCCTGGGCGCCGGTTCAACTTACGGAGCCTATAAGAAGCTTGCTATGTACTCGAAATCCGGGGTGAGCTTCCCCTGGTGGAGTACCAATGCTCTCTTGATCTCCGGGGGAAGTTCCAGTTCCTTGAACGGTACAGTATAATCGGCCTTGGCCATGGGCTCGACAAAGGATTCCAGGCTCTTGCTGAACCGTATGGATGCCTCGCGAGGGAGTTCGGCGGGAAGGTTGTCCACCGCCATGATGGTTAGGCCGCGGCCCTGTTTGCCTTCTATGATGACATCCTTGAAAGGATCGTATACGAATGTGGGGTGGTCCGAATCAGTAGAGTGTATGGTGGCCTCGATGGATCCCTCGTAGTCGCAGCTGATGTCCCCCACGACCCGGAACGTGGGATGTTCATCAGCTGTGAACAATTCCTTTATCTGGGCCTTTGTCACTAGACGAGGGTATCGCTCCTCCCAATAGATGCAGTTCATGAGGACGGTGAGGTGGGACACGTACTGGGCGAAGATGCCCCGGTACTTTTCCGGGTGCTGGTAGTAGTCCTGAAGCTCGAACTCCCCCCCGCCTTTCAATTCGGCCATGTGTTTCTCCTTGAACACCACCTTGTAGAGGACGTTGTTGGAATATTCGCCTTCCTTCTTGAGGGCCAAGGCCTGTTTGGGGGTGATGGTCTCGTGGGGTAGGACGTCGAACACGTCCTGCGCTCCCAGTGACACGTTGCCGTAGCCAGCGAACCCCACTATCAACGGGCATAGCTCTTCTGGCAATCCCTCCATATGTATCTTCTCCCCTATCTTTGCGAGGTGCGCCTTGACATCTTCCAGTCCCTCATAGCTTATGGTCTGTTCTATATCTGAGAAGGGGGTGGTCCATCCCTCATATTCCAGCCTTCTACCAAGTGCCCAAAGGGTGTCTATCATGCCTGCCTGGCCCGCTTCTCTGCCGAAGAATACCAGGCGGCGCCCGTGCTCGTCGGCTATCTTCTCATAGTCTATGAGGCCACACCCCTGGCCCATCATATGCCTGAGCATGGGCATGTTGTAATCCTGGCCCTT
>DAOVJP010000134.1 GCA_030673205.1 Thermoplasmata archaeon | reverse complement strand
TCACCATGGGGCCGCCCCAGGCCACTGTGGCGCTCCGCGAGGTATATGCGATGGGCGTGGATGAGACCGTTCTGCTCTCCGATCGCGCGTTTGCCGGGGCGGATACGTGGGCGACCGCGTTCGCCCTCGCCAAGGGGATAGAGAAGATAGGACATTATGATATCATATTCTGCGGACGGGAGGCCATTGATGGGGATACGGCCCAGATAGGCCCCCAGCTCGCAGACTCCCTGGGACTCCCACAGGTAACCTATGTTCGGAAAGTGGAGAAGAAAGAGGATAAGCTCGTGGTGGAGCGCGCCCTTGAGGACAGCCACGTTGTTCTAGAAGTGGGAATGCCCTGTCTGCTCACCGTCATAAAGGACCTCAACGATCCTCGTTATCCCAATATGGGGAGGATAGTGGATGCCCACAGGACCCATGAGATAAAGACGTGGAGCGCCGCGGACGTGGGGGCCGATCCGGAGAAGATAGGATTGAACGGCTCGCCGACCCAGGTGCGCAAGACCTTCGCCCCGGAGCCAAAGGGCACCGGAGAGATGATAGAGGGGGAGAGCGGACAGGCCAAGGCCAAGATATTGATAGACCGGTTGAAGGAAAAGAACGTTGTCAGGAGGTCGGTATCATGAACACGAAGGTCATCTCCGAGTTGTGCGTCGGATGCAAGCTCTGTTTGAAGAGCTGTCCCTACGCCGCCATCGACATGGTGGATGGAAAGGCCATCATAAACGACAAGTGTACGAACTGCGGCGCCTGCATAGAATCCTGCCCGAAGGATGCGATAGTCCAGGAGGGTTTGGAGGAGAAAGAGGCCGCGGATACCTCAAGCCATGCGGGTGTGGCCGTTTTCGCCGAACAGCGTGAAGGGCACCTGAGCAGCGTGGTCACCCAACTATTGGGAGCCGCAAGGGATCTGGCTGATGCGCTCGGCGAACCCGTGTATGCATACCTCTTGGGCTCCGGCGTAAAGGGACTGGCGAAGGACCTGGTGGCCCACAGCGCCGACAAGGTGTATGTTGTCGACGAGCCGCGTCTGGAACATTATCAGACCTCATCCTACGCAAAGGTGATGATAGATATCATTGAGGAGAGCAGACCCGCAGTCGTGCTCTACGGAGCTACGCACATCGGCAGGGACCTGGCTCCACGGATAGCGCAGAGGATAAACACCGGGCTCACCGCGGACTGTACCAAGCTCGCCATCGATCCGGAGACAAAGAACCTGTTGCAGACCCGGCCTGCCTTCGGCGGGAACGTGATGGCCACCATCGAAACGCCGAACCACCGCCCACAAATGTCTACTGTCCGTCCGGGGATAATGGAAGAGAAGCCCAGGGACGACACACGCCAGGGCGAGATAATAGATGTCAGACCGGAGCTGTCCGATAAGGATTTCTTAACAAAGATCATCGAGATAGTCAAGGATGATAAGAAGGGCGTCAACCTCGAAGAGGCAAAGATCATCGTATCCGGAGGAAGAGGGCTGGGAAACCAGGAAGGCTTCAAGCTCATACAGAAACTGGCCGCGGTGCTGGGCGCCGAGGTCGGAGGATCCCGCCCCACGGTCGAGAACGAATGGATAGAGAAAGACCATCAGGTCGGTCAGACCGGAAAGACCGTGCGTCCCGAACTCTACATCGCCTGCGGTATAAGCGGGTCCATCCAACACCGCGCAGGAATGGAAACATCCAAGATCATAGTGGCCATCAACAAGGACCCGAACGCGCCTATATTCGGCGTGGCCGATTATGGAATAGTTGGTGATCTATACGAGATAGTGCCGTTGATGATCAAAGAGCTCGAGGCCCGGGGACTGGGCGGCATGGAAAGTTAGATCCCCATACCCTAAGCCACCATGGGCCCAAGGCACATCCCCAGTCCTATCTGCCGCCCAACAGGTGGCGCGCTATAAGCATCCGCTGGACCTCGCTGGTGCCTTCGCCTATCTCGCAGAGTTTCGCATCCCTCATGAAACGTTCGACAGGATAGTCGCGGGTATAGCCATATCCTCCATGTATCTGGATGGCTTCGATGCAGGCCCGGGTGGCCATCTCGGATGAGAATAGTTTCGATATGGAGGCTTCCTTGCTGAACTTCTTCCCTGTATCTTCCATCCACGCGGCGCGGTGCACCAACAATCTGGCGGCCTCTAACTGTGTTGCCATGTCCGCCAATTTCCATTGTATCGCCTGGAACTTGGCTATTGGTCGGCCGAACTGCTCCCGCTCCTTCGCATATTTCACGCTCTCATCCAAGGCCGCTTGCGCGAGCCCGAGAGAAAGGGAAGAGATGGCGACCCTTCCACCATCTAGTATCTGCATGGCGCCGATGAAGCCAAAGCCCATCTTGCCCAATAGGTTCTCCTTCGGTATCCTGCAGTCCTCGAAAATAAGTTCGGAGGTCACGGTGGCCCGCATTCCGAGTTTCTTCTCCTCCGAGCCGAACTTGTAGCCTGGAGTGTTGGTTTCCACCACGAATGCACTGATCCCCTTGGCCCCCTTGCTCTTGTCGGTCATGGCCATGACCACCGCCACATCGGAAGGGTGGCCTGTGGTTATGAAGCTCTTGCATCCGTTGAGCACCCATTCGTCACCGTCCAACACCGCCACGGTATCCGTCCCACCCGCATCGGAGCCTGCGCCGGGTTCGGTGAGCGCCCAACAGCTCAACCACTCGCCCCTGGCGAGCTTTGGTATGTATTTGCGCCTCTGCTCTTCCGTACCTTTCTCGAAAATGTGCAGCATGCTCAATGAGTTGTGTGCCTCCATGGTCAGCGCGGTAGAGCCGCAGGCCCTGGCCACCTCTTCCAGAGCGAGGACGTAGCTTAGCTTGCCCACCCCCGCTCCCCCATATTCCTTTGGAATGGTCATGCCCATGAGTCCCACCTGGCCCATCTTTCGATAGAGCTCGCGGTTGAACTTCTCCTCTTCATCATATTCGGCGGCCTGGGGCTTTATCTCCTTCTCCGCGAAATCCCTAGCCGTATTCTGTACCATCAACTGCTCTTCGGTGTAATCGAAATTCATGGGCACACCTCCCCCCTCGGGGGAAGGCAGGGAGAAGGTGGGGAGATAAAAAGGGTTCGGTGAATGAGGAAGAAGGCGAGAAATAGCTGTCGATACAAGTGTCAATACAATAACTATCGATACAAATACCGATGCAAGTACCAAGATTTATCTATGTGAGCATGCTTGTACTATTGAGGGTACACATATGGAACCATTGCATAGAGTGTGGGAGAAAAATAGAGTGTTATTTTCGTTGATCGTTCTTGCGGCTGTGGCGTTGCTGTTCCTGCTATCATGTGGGATAGCTGAAGAAGCGGATGCGTACACTGCATGTAATGTGTATCATTACAACTATGGTGAAAACCCAGGATGGGTCAACTGCACTGATGGTTCGGTAGGTACTGGCTCTGCCTCTCCTCCGGGGACGAGTTATGTGAGTACACGTCTATGGCTATTGAACAAGGCAGGATATAATGAGGTGGGATATTCAGATATTCTCTGGGTCCCTCACTCATATCACGATTTTCCGGCGTTCGACACTACGACCTTCCCGGAGATGCTGTTCAATTACGATATGGACGTGAATTGGTCAGGCTGGACGGCAGCAGATACTTGCCTGGTCTATAGCGAATCCGTTGATGGCATCAACGGTCAGAGCCTCGGACAGGATTATATCGGTGTCGGGCAACACACGATGACCTTTGCGGACCCTCAGGATCTGGCGCAGGTCATGATGATTCCTCTCCCAACCATAGATCAGAACGATTCAGACCTGAGATGGAACGGAATGAGGTTGTACGCTGACGAAGATCTCGATTATGCAACATGGGAGGAGAGAACGGACGCACTGATAGGATACCAGATCGAATACAGCACCGATGGCGGTAATAACTGGCATGTGGATGGAACGATAATGTCCAACAACCCCGACGCTCCCATGTCATATACTCCTGTTCTCACATCTAACAACGACCTGGTTCGGATAGCATCCATAGTGAAAGGTGTCAATTATATGGGGGTTAACACGCCACAGGTGGGCTTCAACGCCAGGTCCAACGAGATAACCTGGTCCATCGGCGCAGTACATAACATCAATTCGGGCCTGGACTACGCAACGATACAAGAAGCAATTGACGCCGCTAACCCCGGTGATACCCTCAACATCGATCCAGGCACCTACATAGAGAACATAGATATCGGCAAGAACAGCGCATTCGCCGACTCCGATTTCGCACTGGACGGCACCCTTACGATTGCCGGAACTGGGACTTTGACGATCAAGAACTGCACCGTCGCAACAGGTACGACCGTTGTCCAGCCCGGAGGCACACTGGATATAAAGGACAGCCCCAACACCCAGTACCTCAACGGCAACCTCTGGATCGACGGCAACTACTATCTCAACTCCTCTACGCTCCAGGTCAATCTTACATTTGATGGAGAGTGGGGCATACAGGTCAATGGCACCGGCTCAATGATCGTCCAGGACAACGGCACCGGACCAAGCACGGTCAGATCGAACAACACCGATCATGAGTACTGGTTCAATGTACTGGTCGGTGCCACTTTCAGGGTCGAGAACAGCACCATCCGCGACGCTGGTTGGGACGATGCGAACCCCGGCTTGGCCATATATGCCGATGGCGTGTTCCTGTACAACGCCACGCTGACGGAGAACTATAATGGTATCACTCTGAACGGTTCTGCCAATGGTCAGGTACTATGCAGCAATATAACGTCGAACAATAACTACGGCATCTACCTCTGGCACTCCGGCAACAACAACATCACACACAATGTCGCCAGCAACAACACCAATTGCGGTATCCACCTCGAATCTTCCAACAACACCATCACAAACAACACAGCCGCAAACAACTTTGTTGGCATAGGCGTCTCCTCTGGCAGCAGCAACCTTATCGCTAACAACAATGCATCAAACAACATCTATTATGGCGTCAGTCTAGTCTATTCCAAGAACAACACGATAACTGGCAACAATGCATCAAACAACATTTATTATGGCGTCAGTATAGGCTATTCC
>DAOVJP010000001.1 GCA_030673205.1 Thermoplasmata archaeon | reverse complement strand
ATGGCATACAACCCTACAATGCGCTGAGCCAGGCATATATGCATTCTGGATTCAACAGTTACATAGGCGCCTCCCGATTGTCCTGGGGAGGCCTGTCCATAATCGACGACAGCGGAGAGGCCTTCGGCTCCTATCTAGCCCTATTGATGTACGGTCACCTCACGGGCTACATATACGACAAGGAGGGAGGGCTGACCGCAGAGACCGCAGGGAACGCCACCATAGGGGAGGCGCTCTTGCTCGCCAAGAACGCCTATATTCTGACAGAGGGAAGCGACAACGGGGGCACCAACGACGACACCATGGAGGAGTTCAACTTACACGGGGATCCGGCCTTCAACCCATACGAGCCGAACCACATGGGGTAGGCAGAGGCCACGAGGATGGATATGAGTTGATGGGAGGGCACCTCCATATCTCCTTGGAATGCCCGGCGAAACTTCTCCTCGTTCTCCTAGAGGTCTTTTTTCGCCCGTTTGCGCCCGGTGATGTCCCTCGTGATGGCGATAAATGCTTTTGGTTCTCCTTGTGCGTCCCTTATCAATGAGGCGTCTAGTTCACCGATGAAACGGGTCCCATCCTTCCTCAGCATAGTGTATTTCACACCTCTTATAACCCCCTCTTCCAACGTCCGCTGGAGATTTTCCATCGCCTTCTTATGGTCTTCGGGAGCTATGAACTCAAAGGCTCCTCTTCCGATCATTTCCTCTGATTCGTCGAAGCCGTGGAGTTCGAGCGCCCGCTCTGATATATACGTGATGTTCCCATCCAGATCGGTTACCGTTATGGCATCTGGGGAGGTCCTCACGAGCGTTTCGTACATTTCCTTTGCTTCCAGCAATGCCTCTTCCGCCCGCTTGCGCTCGGTGATGTTGGTATCGGCCCCCCGATATCCTAAGAGCCCCCCGTCCTTGTCCAATATCGGCAAGCCGCTCGTTTCCAATATGACCCTCTTGCCGTTCTTGTGCAGATTGGGATTGACGAAGTTCCTGAACGGTTTCTTCTTCTCAAAGACCTTGAAGGCCCCTTCCTTTAACTCTTCCTGTACATCCAGAGCAAAGAAGTCGTAGAAATGCTTCTTTCCAACGAGCTCTTCCGGTTTGTAGCCGAGCATCTCCTCGACCATGGGGCTCGCATAGGTGTAGAGGCCACTGGCATCCAACTCCCATATCCACTCCCCGGCACTCTCGGCCACCTGTTTGAACCGTTCCTCGCTCTCTCGCAGGGCCTCCTCGGCCTTTTTGTGCTCGGTGATGTCCTCCACCGTGCCCTCGTAGTACAACGTGTTCCCGTTCTCGTTCCGGAAGACCCTCGCGTTCTCGCGGATGAACAGGCTGGAGCCGTCCTTTCTCATCCAGATGGTCTCATGTCCTTTGATCTCGCCCTCCTTCTCGATACGGCGTTTGAACTCGGCACGCTGGTAGTCTGGATGGAATCCTTCTCCCTCCAGATCCCGTTGGGCGATCTCCTCGAACGAGGAGAAGCCCAGCATATCTACCAATGCAGGGTTCGCCATGAGTATCTGCCCATCAGGGGTGGTCTGGTACACGCCGATCGGTGTGTTCTCGAAGACCTCCTTGAAACGCTTTTCCGACATCTGGAGCGCCCATTCCGCCCGCTTTCGCTCGGTGATGTCCCTGGATAGGATGGAGAATCCTATCATCTGCTTGTTCTCATCTTTGATGGCATCTATCGTGACGCTCACGTCGATGAGCTCTCTGGACTTGTGACGGGCCTTGGTCTCGAAAGCCGTTATCTTCCTTCCCTCTACGGCCTGGGTTATCATCTTTTCCAGGAAACGGGAATATGAAAAGATGGGAACGGCGTCGCCCAATACCTCTTTCTCCTTGTAGCCGTATATCTTCTCTGCGCTCTTGTTCCAGAATAGGGTTTCACCATCGGTGTCTATGATTATGACGGCGTCGTGCGTCTGTTCAACCACGCTCTGAAAGAATCTGGGGGAGGATGTGATGTTCGCGAGTTTCTTCACTATTCCCTCGAAGAGATCCATGTTCTCTTCCATCTCGGGGCTCAGGAAATATACCTCTCCGTACCCTCCGGTCTTGGATGTGTTGATCAACTCATGTTCCAGAAGTACATCGACATGGTGTTTGATGGTGCGATAGTTCAGGCCCAGCACTTCGGCCATCTGGTTGATGTTGTATGGTCGCTCTTTGAGCAGTTCGATGATCTGTATCCTGTTCTGCCCCCCTCTCTTCCCCAATATCAGATATGAGAGTGTCTGTTTTAATGTGGGCATGTTGATGTAGGCCTCCTGCCCGGGGTAAAGGACAGTCTGGTTGATATATGACCGTATAGATATATAAGAGTTTCTCAAATTGTAGGTGATTTGTAAGTAAAATGTACAGTATACACACTCATTCTTTAACATAGTTTGAAGAAAGCATATATTAGAGGGATTTCTGTCTGTAACTATCGTCCACGATGATCGAACAACGACATATGAACGTGATCGCCGTGAGCGAGTCAAACGTAGGGGAGAGAGAACATGAGCATAGAGGAGTCTGTGAAGGGTATAAAAGCACGGGACCCGGCTGTGAACCCGGGTACCCGGGCCTCCAGCCAGAGGCTGACTGGCAGGAAAGCACTGGTGACTGGGGCGTCCAGGGGTATTGGGAGGGCGATCGTGGAAGCACTGGCGGAGGCGGGGGCCGATGTCGCGGTGAACTACCGCTCGAGCGAGGAGAAGGCAGAGATGGTGGCCATGGGCGCCGAGGCCATCGGCGCGGACACCTGGACATACCGTGCGGATATAAGCCACATTGGTGAAGTGGAGGAGATGCGCGCGGTCGTCGAGAAATACTTCGGAAAGATAGACATACTGGTCAACAACGCTGGCATCAACGTGGACATGCTGTTCAAGAAGATGGATCAAGAGAGCTGGAACAAGGTCATCCAGGTCAACCTGAACGGCGTCTTCAATTGCACGAGCACGTTCCTTGACCATCTGATGGAATCCGAGCACGGGAGAATCATAAACATCACCTCCATCGTGGGCCAGATGGGAAACATAGGGCAGGCGAACTATGCGGCCTCCAAGGCGGGTGTCATAGGTATGACGAAATCCCTAGCGAAGGAGCTGGCGAGGAACAAGATCACGGTCAATGCCATCGCCCCCGGTTTCATAGAGACCGATATGGTCAGCGGGATACCTGACAAGGTCAAGGAGAAGATACTGGCCCAGATACCCTTGAGACGGTTCGGGATGCCGGAGGAGATAGGGAAGGCGGTGGCGTTCCTAACATCCGATGACGCATCCTACATCACCGGCCACGTATTGAACATAAACGGAGGCATGTACATCTGATCAAGCTCAATAGATAGCTTATGATAGAATAAAATGAGGAGAGGAAAAACATGAAAAAGACAGGAACACCAAAAAGGAGAACGCAGGACCCGATCAAAACCCCCGGGGCAAAGAGGCCGGAGAGACCAGAGATGCCAAACACCCCCACCGTCTTCGACCCGTGGATCGACTATTCGAAGCGGATGGAGAGCCAGATCACAGGCGTCCTGAAAGATAGCAGGAACGAATACGAGAAGATGTACAACGGTTGGAAAGACTTCTCCAAGAGCATGACGATGAGGCTGAAACCCCCCATGAACGAGGAGGCGGAGGAAAAGGGATACACGGAGATGTTCAACGTGTGGAAGAACTACTCCAACAAGATAGGGGTTCGCCTGGAGAACATCGTTGAGAGGAACACGACCAACATCAGAGCACTGACCGATATGTACCAGGACTTCGTGATGAACAGCATGAAGAACACCCCGATGATGGAGGGGACGGAAAAGAACACCTTGCAGGACATCTACACCTCTTGGTTCGACTTCTCGAACACGATAAACACACAGTTCGCGAGGCTCGTATCCCTCCCCAACGAGAACGAGAAGGTGGTCGAGCTGTGGAATGACCTTACCGACAAGATGACCAAGATCACGGACACCATGGTCACGGAGAACGAGGTCCATACCAACGAGATAAATGCCATGTGGAACACCATGTCCGACAGGTTCGGAGACAGCATGATGGAGTTCTTCGACGGGCGAAAGAACGATTACGAGAACGTCTATGGCACCTGGCTCAAAGAGACCGAGAAGATGGGTGCACGTTTGACCAACACCATGCAGGCCTCCGGCACCGACTACGAGGGCCTCTATAAGATGTACTTCGAGAGAATGGCGGGTTTCCAGAAGGGCTGGACGATGTTCCCCTTCTTTGGCCCTCAGAAGGTACGAGATGAGGTCGCAGACCTGAATAAGAAGGTCGCGGACCTGGAAAAGAAGTTGGACGAGCAAAAAGACTAATTTCCCCTTCTCCTTACCCATCATGTCCAGGTGGTCTAGATGGCAAAAGACGAAGGCAAAAAGGAGCAGAACGACAAGGACTACGAGAAGTTCTATGAGGCTTGGCTCGATCTATCGAAAGACCTCACCGACAGGATTCCAGAGCTCACAAAAGAAGGCGCAAAGAGATACGAAGATCTGTACGGCCTATGGTCAGAATACGCCCAGTTGATGAGTGAGAAGCTCGGCGAAGTGTCAACCGAGGACAAACCCGGGTTCGAAGAGATGCAGAAGCTCTGGGGCGAATACTCGGACAGGATGGGGCAGAAGTTCGTCGACCTCTTTGGCAAGAAGGACATCCCCTACAAAGAGCTCTACCAACTCTGGTCGGAGGACTCCACGAAGATGGGAGAGCAGTTGACAGGGCTGATGAACGAGAGGATAAAGAGACAGAAGGACCTCTACGAACTGTGGATGGACGCGTTCTCCGTGAAGGATGCGGCCCATCTGGAAGATCTGAGCCAGTTCTGGCGGGAGATGTGGGAGAGATCACAGAGCATCCTCGCCTCCGATGGGGGAGATAAGGATTATGCCGTCAAGTGGAAGGAGCTGAACGACCTCTGGACCGAGGAATGCTCGAAGATGATCATGGACGCGATAGGGCGTCCAGGCTTCGCGGAGATGAACGGTGATGTCCTTACTCGGAACCTGGAGATGCTCCAGGAGAGCCAACAGTCCATGAAGCAATACCTGAGCGCGGTAGGCCTTCCCACGAAGGACCACATAGACGAGATATATCGGAAGCTCCACGAGCTGGACCGGAAGATCAGCGAGGTGGCACGGACCGTCAACTCCTCCAAGGACAATAGAGAGGTGAAGGGCTGACCGGTTGCCACCCATGGACGCCAGGTGATAGGAAATGGTATCCGACGATAGAGAGGATCTCAAGGTCAAGTTCGAGGAGACGCAAGAGATGTGGCGCAAGAGAGAACAGGCGCTCAAACTCTTGTTGAACCCCCCGGACGTGGAGGTGGGGACCACCCCCTCGAATGTGGTATTCGAGGACGGGAAGATGAGACTGCTTCACTACCTCCCGATCACCGAGGAGCAGCACAAGGTACCGCTCCTGATCGTCTACGCCCTCGTGAACAAGCCTTACATCCTTGACCTACAACCGGACAGGAGCGTCATCCGGAGGCTGTTGAACGAGGGATTTGATGTCTATCTGATAGACTGGGGCACGCCCACTGAGGGGGACAAATACTTCACCCTTGACGACTACGTAAACTGGTACATCAACGATGTGGTAGACTTCATCAGAACCCGGCACCACCTGGACTCCATCTCCATATTGGGGTATTGCATGGGCGGCACCCTCTCCACCATGTTCACGGCACTCCACCCTGAAAAGGTGAGGAACCTAGTATTGATGGTGACGCCACTGGACTTCGAGGCGGACCAGGGTCTCCTTCGCCTCTGGGCCGGGCCAGAATACTTCGACACCGATAAGCTGGTGGACACGGTGGGCAACGTGCCAGGGGAGTTCCTGAACTTCGGCTTCCTCCTTCTCAACCCGGTCAACAACCTCTACTCCAAGTACGTGATGTTCACAGGCAAGGCGGACAACGAGGAGTTCGTGAGGATGTTCTTCAGGATGGAGAAGTGGATAAATGATGGGATACCTCTGGCAGGAGAGGCGTACAGGGAGTTCATGAAGAAGTGCTATCAACAGAACCTCCTAGTGAAGTCGCAGCTTGAACTCGACGGAAAGAGGGTGTATCTGAACAAACTGACGATGCCAGTATTGAACATCGTCGCACAATACGACAATCTGGTACCCCCCGAGTCGAGCATGTCCTTCACCGACCTGATACCTAGCAAGGACAAAAAGCTGATGCTCTTCAAGACTGGCCATATAGGTCTCTCAGTGAGTTCGGCCGCCCATGCCAAGATGTGGCCCCAAGTGTCCGAATGGCTGAGAGAGAGGTCAAGCGTGAAGGGAGAAGAGGCAAAGCCGCCGAAACAGAAAGGCGTCTCCAAAAAGTCTTCCACGAAGAAAAGTGGAAAATGATTTAACAGCCCACGTCTTTTATCGGAAGGGAATCTCATGGAAAAAGAGCCCACGAATCTGAAGGTCGATATCAAAAATGGGATAGGCACCATAACACTGAACAGGCCCAAGTTCCTGAACGTGTTCAACGAAGAGACCCTGGACGAGTTCGCTAGCATCCTCGACGAGATAGGCCGGAACGAGAACGTCAAAGTGCTCGTCCTCCTAAGCGCGTGCAAGAAGGCCTTCACCGCTGGTGCCGACATCAAACAGATGAGTGCGAAGGACCGCGAGGGGGGAAAGAGGTTCGCCCAGATGGGCCATCGGATAGCCCGGAAGCTGGAGACCATGCCCCAGCCGGTCATCATCGGCATCCACGGATACACGTTGGGAGGCGGGGTGGAATTTGCATGCGCCTGCGACATCCGAATAGCAGCGGAGGGCTCTGTGTTCTCCCAGCCGGAGATAGACATCGGCGTCATTCCTGGATGGGGGGGGACCCAGCGCCTCTCTAGGATAGTGGGGATCGCGAAAGCCAAAGAGATGATATACACCGGCAAACGAATAGACGCCCACGAGGCAATGGAGATCGGTCTGGTCAATCACGTGGTGCCGAGGGAGAACCTGGAGGATGTGGTCATGGCCCTGGCGGAGACTATGGCCAGCAAAGGAAAGCACGCCCTCTTCAACGCGAAGAGAGCGATCAACCAGCTCCACGAGAGCTTCATAGAGGACGGGTTAGCGTTCGAGGTGGAGAGGTGGACAGAGCTCTTCGACACCTACGACCAGAAAGAGGGGATGAGAGCGTTCCTTGAGGGAAGGCATCCCAAGTTCGAGGATAGATGAGGTCTCTTGGAGTCGTTTTAGGGTATAGCTTAGGCGATCCGCTATAACATGGGAGAGCGAGCTCAGAGGAATGAACATGGGCGGAGGGGGGGGGTACAAAATACTTAAACCCGAGCGCATATAGCCCTGACATGTGTAGGACAGCCTCTCAGATCAGGAGAGGCGAAGAGGCATGGTAACCTTTTGTCGCAAGCAATTGTGAATACCAGGCACGACATCGATGGAGAGATTCAGATGGAAGAGGCAGTCATAGTTTCAGCGGTAAGAACGGCCATGGGAAAGTTCAACGGCTCTCTGAAAGGCACTCCGGCGCCAAAGCTAGGCACCATAGTGATCCAGGAAGCGATCAAGAGAGCGAACATCTCCGTGGAAGATGTGGAAGAGGTGCTCATGGGTCTGGTGGTCCAGGCGGGATTGGGACAGAACCCGGCAAGACAGGCGGCCATCGGCGCCAAGATACCGTACAACGTCGGAGCGACGACCATAAACAAGGTCTGTGGGTCAGGGCTCAAGACCATAATGTTCGCCGCCAATTCCATAAGGACCGAAGAACATGACATAATTGTGGCAGGTGGCATGGAGAACATGACCCGCTGCCCTTATCTGTTACAAGATGCCAGAGTCGGCTACCGTCTGGGTGACGGGAAATTGGTGGATTCCATGGTGAACGATGGGTTGTGGGAGATATACAACAACTTCCACATGGGCATCACCGGCGAACGCATCGCCGAGCACTACAACCTCTCCAGAGAAGAGCTGGACCAATTCTCGTTCAACAGCCACAAGAAGGCCTGCGCCGCCATAGACACAGGCAAGTTCAAAGCCGAGATAGTCCCCGTAGAAGTGCCCCAGAGAAAGGCCGACCCCATCGTATTCGATACTGACGAGGGACCGAGACCGGACACCACCATAGAGAGGCTTGCACGTCTCAGGCCGGCCTTCAAGAAGGATGGGATCATCACCCCGGGCAACGCCTCCCAGATATCGGACGGGGCGTCGGCGGTGGTCGTGATGAGCCGGAAGAAGGCGGAGGAGAAGGGCATAACGCCCATGGCCAAGATAGTTGGATATCACACTTCCGGCGTCGTTCCTGAGGATGTCATGGAGGCCCCCGTGCCTGCCATAAAGGAGTTGTTGGAAAAGACCGGTTTGACCACGGAGGATATAGATCTCTGGGAGCACAACGAGGCATTCTCATCCGCATCCGTGGCCGTCCAGAAGGAGTTTGGAATACCCGATGAGAAGTTCAACGTCCACGGCGGAGCAGTGGCCCTCGGCCATCCCATAGGCGCCTCAGGCGCCCGGGTGCTCACCACCCTCATGTATGCCATGAAGGACCGCGGCGACCACAGAGGATTGGCCACGTTGTGTCTCGGAGGCGGGAACGCCGTGGCTATGATAGTGGAGATGTAAATTGCATATAAATTACAGATAGCAGAATAGCGAGATATGGGAGATGAGATGAATGGAGATCAAGAAGATAGGCATCATAGGCGCAGGCACTATGGGGCACGGAATAGCCATGGTAGCCGCCAAGAGTGGTCACGAAGTGATCATGCGGGACATAGAGCAGAACTATGTGGACAACGGACTGCAGAAGATAGACAAGTTCCTGTCCAAGAGCGTGGCCAGAGAAAAGATGACCGAAGAGGAGAAGAAGCAGGCGCTGGCACTGATAAAGGGAACCACCAAAGTGGAAGACCTGAAAGACTGTGAGATAATCATAGAGGCGGTGGTGGAGAATATCGAATTGAAGAAGAAGGTGTTCAAGGAACTGGACGAGATATGCGGGCCGGATGTCATATTCGCCTCCAACACGTCCACCATACCCATCACCGAGATGGCCGCCGCCACATCCCGGCCAGACAAGTTCATAGGCATGCACTTCTTCAACCCCGTCCCCATCATGAAACTGATAGAGGTCATAAGGGGCCTGGGAACGTCCGATGAGACAGCGGAGAGCGTGGTGGCGCTGGCAAAGCAGGTGGGGAAGATCCCGATAGAGGCCCACGACTACCCCGGCTTCATATCCAACAGGATACTCATGCCCATGATCAACGAGGCGGTGTTCTGCCTCATGGAAGGTGTGGCTAGCAAAGAGGACATAGACGGGGTGATGAAGCTGGGAATGAACCATCCCATGGGCCCTCTGGAACTGGCAGACCTCATAGGCCTGGACACGTGCTTGTACATCATGGAGGTCTTGTATGGCGGCTTCGCCGATTCCAAATATCGGCCCTGCCCTCTATTGAAGAAGATGGTGAACGCGGGCTACCTGGGTAGGAAGACCGGGCGTGGATTCTTTGAATATACTCGATGAACGGCAGGAAGGTGAGATGATGATAGATATGGAGAAGAAGGACGGGGTCGCCGTAATAACAATCAACAACCCCCCCATGAACGTGCTGTGCACCGCGCTGTTGAACGAGCTAGACAAGGCGCTCGACGACATAGGCTCGGACCCCGCCATAAGGACTGTGGTCCTCACCGGCGCCGGGAGAGCGTTCGTGGCCGGTGCCGACATAAAAGAGATGATGGACCTGGACCCCGAAGGAGCGTTGGCCTTTGCCCATTTGGGCCATGGTGTGCTCAGAAAGCTGGAACAGCTTCCTATCCCCGTTATCGCGGCTGTCAACGGCTTTGCCCTGGGAGGAGGAACGGAGATGGCACTGGCATGTGATATCAGAATAGCCTCGGAGGCGGCTAAGTTCGGCCAACCAGAGGTAAGCCTTGGCGTCATCCCAGGTTTTGGAGGAACCCAGCGACTAACACGCCTCGTGGGCTCTGGCAAGGCCAAGGAACTCATATACACCGGAGATATCATCAACGCCAAAGCCGCCCAGAGCATAGGCTTGACCCAGCAGGTGGTGGAGGGCTACAAGAAGGATGAGAACGGGGAGCGCATAAGGAACGAAAAGGGAAAGCCGGTGCAGGACAACGAACCCGTTCTCAAGGCCGCCATGGACATGGCTACCAAGATAGCTTCAAAGGGTCCGGTTGCGATGAAGAACGCCAAAAAGGCGATGGACGAGGGCCTGGACATGACTCTGGCCAACGGGTTGGAGCATGAGGCGAAGCTCTTCTCCGGTCTCTTTGCCACCAAGGACCAGAAAGAGGGCATGGCGGCTTTTGTGGAGAAGAGAGAGCCGGATTTCAGAGGTGAATGAGTGGGCGCCTATATCTCAGAGGTAAATGAGGCCATCTCAGAGGCAAGCGAACGACCCATGCTTAGGAGAGCATAGGTGAATTCTATTCCAGAGGTGAGCATATGAACTTCGATCTAACCCCGGAACAACGGATGATCCAGGAATCGGTGCGCGTATTCATGGAAGAAGAGGTCGCCCCCTTCGCTTCAGAGGCGGACGCGACCCGGGAATTTCCTATGGAATATGTGGCCAAGATGGCAAAGATGGGATTGCTTGGAATGCCCGTGCCAAAAGAATATTCCGGGGGCGGAACGGACATGATATCCTACATCCTAGCATTGGAAGAGATCGCTAGGACATGGGCCGCTCTCGCCGTCATAGTGGCAGTGCACACCTCCGTGGGCACCCTCCCTATACTTCGATACGGGTCAGAGGAGCAGAAAAGGAAATACGTGCCGCCGCTCGCAAAAGGTGAGATGGTAGGGGGCTTTGCCATCACCGAGCCAGAGGCGGGCTCCGACGCCATGGCCATACAGACAAAGGCGGAGAGGAAAGGGGAGGGATACGTCCTGAACGGCGCAAAATGTTTCATATCCAACGGGCCAGATGCGGGATGTCTCATAATCACCGCCATGACGGACAGGTCGAAGGGCTCCAGGGGGCTGAGCACCTTCATCGTGGAGAAAAACACCCCTGGCTTCACCATTGGAAAGATAGAGGAGAAGATGGGGATGCATGCGGACGTGATATCCGAGCTCATCTTCGAGGATTGTTATGTTCCACAAGAGAATCTGTTAGGGGGCGAGGGCGCAGGGCTCAAGGTAGCGCTCTCTGCACTGGACGGAGGAAGGATAGGCATAGCCGCACAATGCGTGGGCATAGCCAGGGGAGCGTTGGAGGAGAGTGTGAAATATGCAAAGGAGCGAGAGCAGTTCGGACGACCCATAGCCAAGTTCCAGGCTATCCAGTGGAAATTGGCGGACATGGCTGTGAAGGTGGACGCCGCTCGTTTGCTTGTTCACAAGGCCGCATACCTGAAGGATACGGGATCACGCTATACCAGAGAGGCATCCATGGCGAAGCTCTTTGCCTCCGAGGCGGCGATGGAGAACGCCACAGATGCCATCCAGATACATGGAGGCTATGGTTACACCGAGGATTATGTGGTAGAGCGGTATTTCAGAGACGCAAAGGTGACCCAGATATACGAAGGAACGTCGGAGATACAGCGTCTCGTGATCGCAAGGGATGTAATAAGATAGATATCGTAAGGGATGTAATAAGATAGATATCGTAAGGGATGTAATAAGATAGATATCGTAAGGGATGTAATAAGATAGATAGAACAGTTCGATGGAAGTGATCCGATGGGCGGCGAATACGAGAAGGCATTCAAGGAATCGATGGAAGACCCGGAGGCATTCTGGGGCAATGTAGGCGAGGATATAGCATGGTACAAGAAATGGGACAAGGTGTTGGACACGTCCAATATGCCTTTCTACAAGTGGTTCGTGGGCGGCGAGATGAACACCTGCTACAACGCCCTGGACTACCATGTGGAAGAGGGAAGGGGAGAGCAGACAGCCCTCATCTACGACAGCCCGGTGACCGACACCATCACGAAGTTCACATATTCTGAACTGAAGGACAGAGTGTCCAAGATAGCTGGTTTCCTCAAGGGTCTTGGCGTGGGCAAAGGGGACACCGTCATATCCTACATGCCCATGATACCCGAGGCGTTGATGTCCATGCTGGCCTGCGCCCGGTTGGGTGCTGTGCACTCCGTTGTCTTCGGAGGGTTCGCCCCTAAGGAACTGGCCATAAGGATAGATGACGCTCGACCCAAAGTGATATTATCCGCATCCTGTGGCATTGAGGGGCAGAAGGTTATCTCTTACAAACCGCTTCTGGACGAGGCGGTGGACATCGCATCCCACAAACCCGAGAGATGCGTGATACTCCAGAGGCCCCAGGTGAGCGCGGAGATGCGCCCTGGACGGGACATGGATTGGATGGAGCAGGAGGAGAACGCCTCCCCGGCGGACTGTGTCCCGGTGAAGGCTACAGACCCTCTTTACATACTCTATACATCCGGGACCACTGGGCTGCCGAAGGGCGTGGTACGGGATAACGGAGGCCACGCAGTTGCCATGAAATGGACCATGAAACACATCTATGGAATTAACCCGGGGGATGTTTATTGGGCCGCTTCGGACGTTGGGTGGGTAGTGGGCCATTCCTATATTGTGTACGCCCCTCTGCTCCTTGGTGCCACAACACTGATGTACGAAGGGAAGCCCATAGGAACGCCGGACCCCGGCGCTTTCTGGCGGGTCATATCCCAGCACAATGTGAAGGCGCTGTTCACCGCCCCCACGGCCTTCCGGGCCATAAAAAGAGAGGATCCAGAGGGAAAATACCTGGAGGGATATGATCTCTCGTCCTTCGAGACCCTTTTCCTTGCAGGGGAGAGGTTGGACCCGGACACCTATCACTGGGCTGCCAACCTGTTGAAGGTGCCGGTGATAGACCACTGGTGGCAGACAGAGACGGGATGGACGATAGCGGGGAACTTCCGCGGCCTGGAAGAATTCCCGGTGAAACCGGGATCGGCCACGGTGCCCATGCCGGGATATGACATAAGGATACTGGACCCAGTCAGTGGCGAAGAGCTGCCAAGAGGGGAGAATGGGATCATAGCTGTCAAACTCCCGCTGCCCCCCGGCACCTTCTCCACTCTCTGGCAGAATGAGAAGGGATTCAAAGAGACATACATGGACCCCTATCCCGGATACTATTTCACAGGGGATGGTGGGTATGTGGACGAAGATGGATATGTATTTGTCATGGGACGCGTGGACGATGTGATCAACGTTTCTGGCCATCGTCTCTCCACTGGGAGCATGGAAGAGATCGTGGCCGAACACCCCGACGTGGCAGAATGCGCGGTGATGGGTGTGGCGGACAACCTACGCGGCCAGGTACCCATAGGACTCTTCGTACTAAAATCCGGTGCCAGCAAGAGCCCCCAAGAGGTGGCCTCCGAGGTGGTGCAAAGTGTCAGGTCCGAAATAGGGGCCATTGCCTGCTTCAAGAAAGCGGTGGTGGTGGAGCGGCTCCCGAAGACCCGCTCCGGCAAGATATTGCGGGGCACCATGCGCAAGATAGCGGATAGTGAGGAATATGCGATCCCATCCACCATAGACGACCCCGCCGTCCTAGGGGAGATAGAGATGGCGATGGGAACCATCGGCTATGGAAAGGACCGGTAGAGGTTGAGATGCAGCGGTAGGCATGGGCGAAGGGTATAGGAGCATACTCAATGCGGATCCTCTGTGTTGCAGGACCGCTAGATGGTAAAAAAAGGAAAAGGGGAAGGGTGTTTGGTCGAAGGCTAAGGAACCCTAGAGTTTGTCTTCTTTTCCCTTCTTGTCTTTCTTCTCTTTCTTCTCGCCCTTGTCTTTCTTCTCTTTCTTTTCCTTGGGCTCTTTAGGCTCTTTTGGTTCCTTGGGACCACTTGCTTTAGCCAAGATGTCCTTTATCTTGTCCCTTCCGAAAAGGAGTACCAAGAGGACAACGATGACCACTACCACTATGATGGTGGTTCCGTAGGCTTCCATGGCGCTGGGCTCGACGGCGACGCTCTCACTGAGGTGGATGTATGGTTCTGTTATGTCCCCTTCGGTGGTTGCCTCGGCGGTCAACATCTGATCGCCGGATTCTGCAGGCTCCCATGAGAAGGTGGCGTTGCCCCATTCGCCCTTGTCCAGAGCGGAGATGGTGGTGGTACCGATCGTGTTTCCATCTCCGTCCTTCAGCACAACGGTCACGCTCCCGCTACAGTTCTCGTTACCGGTGTTGATGACGGTGACAGTCACTGTTACCGCTTTGCCGTTGACAGGAGTGCCATCCACGTTTATCTCCTTGACCTCTATGTCCGGCCTGGGGCCCAGTCTCACGTTGATGCTTCGGCTGGTCTTCCCTTCGTTGCCCATCTCATCCTTCACGGTGAGGTTCACCTGGAAGGTGCCGTTCTTCTCGAAAGTGTGCTCGATCTTCGCATCTGTGACCTCATCACCATCGGTTCCGTCTCCCCACTCCCAGATGTATGTGATGACGCTTCCCTCGCTGTCATAGGACGCGGAGGCGTCGAAGGTGACATTGTCGCCCTCTTGTGGGTTTGCCAGATCGGGGGTGAACTGGGCTATCGGATCATTCGTGTCGTTCACGTGTATGGTCAATGTGGTGGTGCCAACGTTGCCTACCTCATCGGTGATGTTGAGCGTTACCTCATAGGTTCCGTTGTCGACATAGGAATGGGATACGATATCCTCACTGGATAGGCCTCCATCGCCGAACATCCAGTTGAAGGTGAGGTTGTCATATTCCGTTACATCGCCATCGGTGCTCTGATTTCCATTGAACTCAACGCTGTCTCCCTGTCCTATCCACAATTCTCCAGCCGCAAGGGTCAGGTCCACGTCGATGTTGACAGTGGGTGCCTGGCCGTCTGGAATGATCAAAATGGTGGTGTCGTTGATCTGTCCAGTTGTGTCCTTGACCCACAGCTTTACAGTCACTCCGTCCTGATCATCCGCAGTGAAGTTGTAGAAGGAAGTAGCGGACTCGTTCCATGTTCCCAGGTCTGCTCCGAAGTCCCATTTGTATTGCTCGATGGTGCCGTCGGAAACGCTGCTACCGCTAGCGTCGAAGGTCACGTTGGTGCCGTTCTTGATGAAATATTTCTCGCCATCCAGCTTCGAGATGACTCCGGCCCCTACAACTATGTCGGCCACTGGGGTCGATCTCTTCTTTATGGTCATGCTCTGGCTCAGATCTCTGCTGGAATCGAAGACGACATCCACGGTCCCTGCGGCGTTCGGTTCGTTGTACGCGGAATTGTCGCTTCTGGAATAGTTCTCAAGGAGGGTCAGGCGATATACGCCAGTGTCAGTGTCGAACAACAGTTCGGCGGGGTACTCCTCTTCATCCTCGGCTATGAGATCGTTCGCGTTGTAGTTCATGGTGAACACAGCGGTTATGGGGGTGGTAGCGTTCACCGGGACCGGATGCGTTGCATCTAGGCCGGGGACGTTGATCGTGACTCCATAGCTTCCTGTCACGGAGTTGTAGTCCGTGTCGTTGAAGTAGAAGAAGCCGGAGGTGGAGAGGAACTCAGGTCCCTTTGCCACTAGGTCTGCTGTGAAGTCATCGAGCTCTGTCTGATTGAGCGTACCGTCCTTGTTCTCGTCGAGCTGGAAACGGACGTTCTTGAAGTCCATGTCCATTCCGGGGAACGAGTCGTATGCGTTGAGGGCCATTGTCTTCGTTATCGTTATGTGGTCCCATGTCTCGTCCCTAGAGAATATGTGGGTCTCCAAAGAGGACTGGTCCTCCAGGGAGGTGAACACTAGATCATCAATATCTATGTTGGTCGTGCCCACATTCTGAGTGGTGGTGCTCGGCGCGTATCCCTCAGGATATACTATGAGAGTATAATCCTTGGCGGGGTTCTCCTTTGGCACCATTATGCTGAAGGATGGGCCAGGGGACACGGAGGTGTATATGTGGGTCCCATCATACATGACCGCGTAGATATTTGCCTCCATAATGTAGCTACTTGTGTCGTCGTCCATGACGCGGCCGCCCAAGAGTATCTCAGAAAGGGTCACATCATTCACGTTGCGACCCGCATATCTGGCTCCAGCTATATCCTGCTCAAGATAGGAGTAGGCTGCATATAGGGTGCCGTTGATGACGGTCGTGACGTCCAATTTCTTCGTCGTAGGGTCGTAGGAGTAGTCACCGTTGAGTGTGTACCACGCGGTGATGTTCTTGTATCCCACGTTGGTTATGCTGCCATCCACGGGGCTGGGGCTGAGGGTGAATTTGGCGGGGTCTATGTTGACGTAGGTGTTCTTCGACTCGTTAGTGGGTTTTTGCCAGTAGTAGTTGACCTCGACCTTGTCGTTGTTCTTCAGTTCGGATACGGTGAGGGTCTGGCCTGCCAGAGCTACGTCTGCATCGTCGTGTGCGGCGCCGTTCACTTTTACTGTGACATCGCCGTTGTAGGGTGTCTCGTTCAAGGTCATGACCACGTTATCGCTGGCCTTCACTGTGGCGGTGGCGGCCCCATAGTATCTGACCGTTCCATCGATCTCCACACTCATGTCGAATGTGTCCGCGAAAACGTCCACATCGTATATCCCATCGTTATCGGTGATGTCGCTGGCTGTGAAGCCGAAGTTCTCCTTGTGAAAAGTCACTGTCGCTCCCGTCACAGGGCCATCATCGTCCGCTATGATGCCATGGAAGTGGGATTCGACGGTCGCCTCTGCTATGGCAATGTGTGCAGAGGCGTTTATGTCATTGTAGCCAAGCTCCTCGACGAGGATGGTCCCATCTCTGTAATAGAATGTCCCATCACTCTCCTTGCTCTCTATACCGAGGGTGTAGCTGCCCGGTGGAACTTCAAAGTGGAAGTATCCTCCAGAAGCCGTGGGGGTGGTCATGTAGGGCTCGGTGTTGTATAGATCAAAGGTCTTGAAGAGCTGAACCGTTATGCTTCCGGCCTTCAGGTAGGTGGACTGTCCCTCGGTGACGGTGACGTTGACGTTGGTGGTTATGCCAACGAAACCCTGGATTATCGGGTTGTTTAGATCCTCTGCCTGTGCTTCCGGCATGCTGACCACCATAGCGGTGGAGAGCACCATTAGTACTGCTGCTATTATTCCAATCCATTGGTTTTTCCGCATTTTGCTTGCCTCCCTTGGGCGGACGTGGGGCGGGGAACACTGTACCCCCTTTATATCATTTTCTCCCCTGTTCACACACGAAGATGACTTGCTGGCTAGTCGTTCCTCATGGAGCTGTTGTGGGCGTAGGTGGAGCTGGCGTGGATGATTGGGGTGTGGATGATGTAGGCGCAGGGTGCAATGAAAGCACTGCATGGAATTTTGACAACTATTTGCATACAAAACCCATACTAAGTATGATAATGGAAATCTATAAGGAGGGAGATTTACATTATTTGTGGAAATCTTATTAAACCATCTAGAGAATATCATATATGTGAAGGAGTCTTTGGGTTAAACAGTTTAGGAGGGTTCGCTCTCAATCCGAGATATCCTTCTTAGAGGTGTGCGAACTTGACAACGACCGATACAAACGAGAACGTGGTCCTCTTCCTAATGTCTGGTGATCACCCGTATACCACGGGTCAGATCACTAAAGAGCTTCATATGGCAAGAAAGGAAATCATGAGGACGTTGAGAGCTCTGGAGAAGCTCAATTATCTGCACATGGCCCCTGTGTCTCCCAATCTCGACATGATCGTCCCTATGAACCGCCTGCTAAAGATGAGCGTAGAGGAGAAGGACGAACTCTGTGAGACCCTAGAGAAAGAGGAACTAGAGAACGGTCTGAATAGTATTCTATCTTTTCCATCCGTAGATGTGGGGGCGGGGAGAGAGGAATGACCGGTCTAGAGGAGCGGCTGGTTGCTCTTTTGATATCCGGCGATCACCCTTACACGACCATCCAGTTATCCAGCGAGCTACATATCCCAAAGGAGGAGCTACTGAAAGCATTGAGAAGCTTGGAAAAGCTCAATTACCTGCACATGGCCCCTCTATGTCCTATAATGGATATAGTCATACCCGCACACCGATTGATGAAGCTGGACCCAGAGGAGAAGGAGGCACTCTGCAGGCAATTGGAAGTTGCTCGTGGATGAGTAGTTTGTAGGTGGTTTGGAGTGGTTCACAGGTGAGTATTTTGTAGGTAATCTTTTTGTATGCTCTATTCTTTCCATCCTCATCGAGGTGACGGAGATGGATTACGAGAAAGAGGCCATGGATATTAGAAGGTTGGCGAAGGAGCACACCCAGTGGTTTCACGATTCCCTGCCGATGATCGCGTCGGAGAACCTGATAAGCCCCCTGGCCCGCGAGATGCTCATAAGTGATCTGCATAACAGATATGCCGAGGGATTGCCAGGAGCTAGGTACTATCAAGGCAACATATATGTGGATGACATAGAGAGAAAGGCCATAGACCTTGCTAAAGAGCTTTTCAAGGTAGAATGGGCGGATGTGCGCCCCATATCCGGCACCGTGGCCAATATGGCGACCTTGTTCGGTCTCATAAAACCAGGAGGAACGATAATGACCCCCAATGTAGCAGATGGGGCTCACATAAGCAGCGCCAAGTTCGGCGCCGTGGGAATGAGGGGTCTGAACGGCGTGACCTATCCCTTTGATACCGATATAATGAACATAGATATAGACAAGGCGGACAAGCTCATACGGGAAACCAGCCCAAAGCTGGCCCTGTTCGGCATGTCCGTGTTCCTCTTCCCAGCCCCCCTAAAGGAACTGAGGGACGCGTTGGAGGAGACTGGTTGTTATGTCTGGTACGACGCGGCCCATGTGTTGGGCCTCATAGCTGGCGGTCAGTTCCAGGACCCGTTAAGAGAGGGGGTGGAAGTGATGACCGGATCCACTCACAAGACCCTTCCTGGCCCCCAGAGAGGTATATTATTGGCCAATCCCAGGAACGAGAAGATGCAGAACAAGCTCAACTACGGGGTATTCCCTGGCGTTTCAAGCAACCACCACCTGCATACCATGGCCGCCCTGGCCATCAGCCTCGCAGAGCATCTAGCCTTTGGGAAGGAATACGCAGCGCAGACCGTTAAGAACGCACAGGCACTGGGTCAGGCTATGCATGAAAGGGATATGGGGGTCCTATGCCCCGACCAAGGGTTCACGAAGAGCCACACAATAGCCGTGGACGTGAGGAAGAATGGCGGCGGGACCCCGTTGGTTGAGGCTATGGAGCAGGCGAACATCATAGCCAACAAGAACCTCTTGCCATGGGATGACGTGAACGCCGCCCAGAACCCAAGTGGCATACGCCTTGGAGTGCAGGAGCTCACCCGCATAGGGATGAAAGAAGGGGAGATGGCGGAGGTCGCAGAACTCCTCAAACGAATAATAGTGGATCATGAAAGCACGGCCAGCGTCAAAGAGGATGTGAAGGTTTTGAAGCACCAGTTCACCAAGGTCCAATATTGTTTCACAGTGGAAGAAGGATATGACTACATCGACATTGTCTAGCGCGGACAGCAACCAGAGCGGATCGCCCAGCGTGGATAGCAACCAGGGCGGAGAGGATTCGCATGATACAGAGGGACGGTTGGCCGCCCTAGAGAAGAAGACAGGCCGGATGCGTCTCTCCTTGAAGTTGAAACTAGCGATAACCTTGTTCTTGATAATAGGCTCCGTAGCGCACATGGCGTTCGTATACAACGCCGCTTCTTCCCTATCCTTGGAGGACACCACGCTCTCCGGGTTCACACAGGGAGCGGAGGTGGGCACATTCATCGTGACCGTGGAGCTCACGTTCGACAACCCCACCTTCACCTCTATAGACATAGACCGCCTGGCTTATGAGATATATGTGGAGGATGATTATCTTGGTGAGGGGGAGAAGGGGGAATTCTCTATCAAATCGGGGACTCAAGACCATCTCTTCTCGCTCATCATAGACCTGGACGATCTGAGCGGACCGGTGTTGACACTCATAACGCAGGACACCGCGACCCTCCGCATAGAGGGAGACGTGACCATCCCTGTGAAGGCATTTGGCCTGTTCCGATGGAAGACATTGACGCTCCCATTCGACCTGGAGGAGGAGGTTAGCACGAGTGTGACAGGTAGGGGAGACGATATAGCCCCTGTGCCAGTGATCCTGCAGCCACCTGTCTACAATGTTCTTGAAGGGGTGATAGAACTCCTTTGGAGCCCCAACGCCGACATGGATTTCGACAGATACGAGGTGCATATGAGCACCGAACAGGGCTTCACACCCTCCACGTCCACATTGGAAGAGACTATACCGGATAGGGGCACAACCGACACCTCCATAACTCCTTCAGGCCACCTCCAGACATACTATTTCAAGATACGTGTGGTGGACGAGCAGGGCCTCACAAGCGATTCCAACGAGGTGTTCATATTGTATCCATAGCCCTATGCATGTGACACATGAGAGTATGAAGAAAGGGATGTGATGTTTTGGAAGGTTGTCTGTTCTGCAAGATCATAACCAGGGAACTGCCCGGCTTCATCTTATGGGAGGACGAAGAGTTCCTTGCATTCTTGGATATAAACCCCGTCAACCCCGGCCACACGCTTTTGGTGACCAAGGACCACCAGGAGGACGTGGTTCATCTGGATGACGAAACGTATTCCAGACTCTTCCTGGCCGCAAAGGAGTTGGTGCGGCCATTGAAAGCTGCGACGAAGGCCAAGAGAATAGCCATAGCGGTCGAGGGTCTTTCGATCCCGCATCTGCATATCCATCTGGTTCCCGTGCACGGGCCGAACGAGTTGGACCCGAACAGGGCGAGGCGTGCATCGGAGGAAGAATTGGCCAGGATGTGGCAGCGGATAATGGAGGAGAAGCTGCCAACAACGGATCTATGGGGCTAGAGGAATGGTCTGTTACACCACTATTTCGGGGAAGTGCTTATAATGGATTAGTTCCACTGGGGGCAGGTTTCCATGTCAAAGAATGTTTATGGCGGAGTATTCCATGCACGGATCTCGGCGCTCAAGAAGAAGCTCGGCACGGACGGCCTCAAAGATATATTGGTCGAGATGAGAAAAGGAGGATATGATGGCCCATCCCGGATCGATGACATAAAGTTCAAGGAAAAATATCCCATAGAACACATTCAGATCATGAATACGGCCATACTGAAGATATATGGACCGGAGACGCTGGACAGTATAGCCCGCGAAGCCGCGAAGAGAAAAGGCGTGGTGGGTGTGTTCTTCAGATGGGCCGTTTCCTTCGACGCGGTGCTCAAGAACGCGCCGAAATATTGGACCGAATTCTACGATTTCGGCACCATGGAGACATTGTCTACGGACAGTGGCGGGATCATAAAGCTACACGATGCCTATGTGGATACCGTGTCCTGCCGGTTTATCACCCAGTACTATGCGGGTGTCGGCAGTGCTATCAACACCGATCTGATCGTGGAGCACACGAAGTGCGTGGGCAGAGGTGATGAACATTGTGAATGGGAGATCACCAAGACCTCTTGCAAGGAGGTATCGATGGCAGACCATACGGAACCGATGGGTGCCCAGGGCACTTCCAGTTGCCACGGTTCATTCTCCCCCAGGGAGGTACGGGATGCGGTCCTAGAATGCTTCATAGAGGCCCAAGGCGATAATGAGCTGGGGACGCTCATGGTGAAGGAGCAGTTCAGGAAGGCAGCTGTTTCTTTTGACGACCCGACGAAAGAAGGCCTTTACAAGGTCATCGGCAATCTTGCCGAGATAGCATCTTCATTCAGGGACAAACAGACGATATATGAGAACTACAACAAACTGACCGCGATGATAGATCGATGTCGGGATGGATAGGCATAGGACATCTGTCGAACATCTGTAATAGATACCTGTTCATAGGGCAAAACCTTTTTCATTCCAGGATCCCTTTTACCGTGGAGTCCGTCGCTGGAGATGGCATATTTGGAAAGAATGGATATGGACACCCGTCTTGAAATGTACAGGCGGTTTCGGGAGAACAGACTGAGCTACTTCTATCTCGCAATGGTATTGAGCTCCTTCGTGGCCTTCATCCCAGGATTTTCCGACCAGGGATTCTTCAACCTCTTCTTCTACGCTTTACTGGCGATCATCATAGTCAGAGTGGATGAGACCCGCTACTACAACATTCCCATTCCCAAATGGGACGAGATCCTGGTGGGCCTGGGAGTCTGTGTCTCCAGCTTCATATTCGACCTTGGCACAAGGGGCATATTCGGAGGTGGGTATGGGCAAACAGACTACACCATACTCGCCCTGGGCATCATACTCCTGTTCTTCGGCTACAGGAATCTCAAGAAGATATACCTCCCTCTGCTCCTGGTGGGTGGTCTGAGCTTCAGTCTCAAGGCCCTGCAACTGATCTCCGCGGCCTATTTCGACTCCATAGCCGACTGGTTCGTCGCCGCCATAACCCGCCTCGCCGGTCCAGGTGGACTAGGGTATCCGGTGCACAGCGGTGCCATGCCCGGTTGGGCAGGTTCGCTCCCGGGCTGGGCGCCGACGCAATACGGTTATGCCCTGCCTCCCAATTCCCTCCTATATCCAGAGGATCTCGTGGCACAGCCAGGCACCTTCACGGTGTTTGGCCTCAATGAGACCGCCAGCCTCCATGTGGATTGGGGGTGCACAGGCCTCCGCAGCCTGATCATGTTCAGTTTCATCCTGATGGCCCTCATCTGGCCCATGGAGATATCGGGAAGGAAAAAGGCCCTTGGCATAGGCATAGGCATACTCGGTGCCTTTCTCATAAACATATTACGCATGGTGATGCTCGCCCTGCTCATGTACTACAAGGACCTAGACACCACCATGGCCGTCCACAAGCACCTCGGCGATTTCCTATTCATCATGTGGATAGCCATATACTGGTGGGTGTTCTTCCACTTCTTTGGGGAGGGAGAAGGACGCGAGAGCCAGGGGGAGAGAGAGGAAGGGGGAGTGGATGGTAGAGAGGTGGGGGGAGTGAGTGGTAGAGAAGAGGTAGGGGAAGGTGGCAGGATGGATACGAGAGTGGATATAGAGGAGGCATAGGGGAACCTGAATGAAAGGGCATTGGAGAGAGATGTATAGGGCCGGATGGGAGGGCCCTATGCCAGACCCGCAGGCTGCATAGCTCGATGTCTATATGTCTACCTATTCCCACCGACCTCGTGTATGGCCGGTATCCTCTCCAGTATCATCCCTTCGACGGATAGGTGCTTTATCTTCCTAGATAGTTCCACGGCCTTCTCCAATTTTCTTTCGCTGTCGGCGTAGAGGGTGAACAGCACGTCCCCTGGGTCCACCGCATCCCCTTCTTTCACCTCGAGTACGAGGGCAGCACCCTTGTCCTTGGGAGCGCCAGCCGTCCTGACCATCTTGACTATGGCATGGTTGCTCACAGAACTGACATAACCATCCTTGGTGGCGCGTACCTGGGCCGAATATTTGCCCATCTTCACGGTCTCCGACGTGACATCCGGGTCTCCCCCCTGTGCCTCTATGATCTCCTTGAATTTGGCCAGCGCCTTTCCCGAAGAGAGGAGTTCCTTCGCGTAGTTAAGAGGGTCCCTATGGCCGTCCATGGAGAACAGTATGGCCGCCATTCCCAGGGCTTTGTCGAGGAGGCTGTTGGGTGACGGCTTTCCTTCCAGGGCTACCAGTGCTTCCCTGGCTTCGGCCGCTGGACCTATGGCCCGGCCGATGGGCTGTCCACCATAGGTTATAGCGCATTCCACATGCATATCCAGCATATCCCCCAGGGAGATGAAATCCTTTGCATATCCCCTAGCTATCTTCTCATCCGGCACCTTCGTCTCCGGCCCCATGGGTATGTCCATCAACAACCGTTCGGCACCCACGGCCTTTTTCTTGGCCATGACCGAGGCAAGAAGTTGTGGATGTGGATCTATGGACAATGGATATTCTGCCCTGATGATAAGATCATCCGCTGGAGCTATGTTCACCCCGCCTCCCCATGCTATGACCCCTCCTATCCTCTCCGTTATCGATCTTATCTGGTGGGCCTTGAGGGTCACGGGGCATAACACCTCCAGTATATCCGCTGTCCCGCACGCGCTGCTTATGGCTCGGCTGCTGGTCTTTGGGACCAACAGTCCTCCGGCAGCCACTATGGGCACCACTAGCAGGGTTATCTTGTTGCCCGGTGCGCCCCCTACGCTGTGAAAATCGTATATGGGGCCAGTATCGAAGGATATGGTATCTCCGGTGTCCACCATAGCCCTTGTGAGGTCTGCAGTCTCCCTCATGTTCATGCCGTTGATGTATACGCTGGTGACATATGCGGACAGCTCTATGTCGCTTAGTTTCCTCTTGACTATATCATCTATGATGGCAACTATCTCATCCTTGGAGAGTTCTTTCCCCTGGAGCTTCTTCTTTATGTCCTCCACAGAGGTGGGTCTCTCCGCGGGCATGAGCCTGACCTCGCTGTTCTCCTCGACGCACAGTGCCTCCCTACACCTCTCCAGAAGTCCTATCTCTCCGGGCTCCACTAGTGTGGAGGTGGTCTCCACTATGGCTATGACCCATTCTCCATCGGAGGAGACTTTGACCCTGTCCTGTTCTCTCAGGCTCAGTTCCATGGCATCTTTCTGGTTCAATATGGCGGTCCGTCTGTCCGATACTATGTCGACGCGTTTGACCCTGTATGTGGTTCCCAGCATTGTCGCACCTCAATAATCTCCTCCGCTGACCTCTCCCCATTTCTCCAGTGCCAGGGCGAGTTCCATGTGTTCCTTCGCATATTCCCCGGCAGTTACACCGGCCAGATATGCGTCGATGGCCTGGTTCATAGCCTTGGAGCCGGCGGTGATCCCCTCTGGATGTCCGGCCACTCCCCCTCCGGCTTGCAACTGGACCCTGCTTCCGGTTATCTTCAGCAGAGGTACCACGAGCCCTGGGTGCATGCCTCCGCTGCAGACAGTGAGCGGTCTCTTTAAATGTCCCATCTTCGATTCCAGGGCGAGTTGGCTTTCCTTGTCCTCTTCGGCACTACCGTGCATCTTTCCCACTCCGAAGGTGTCGACGTGGAGCGCGTCGCCCCCTGCAAGCCTGGTGAGCAGCGAGAATATCCTCATGCTGATGCCATGCTTCGGATCTCTGGTCATGGCGGCGTGCATGGCCCGGTGCACGTGAATGGGCACCTTTATGGATGGGTCCTCGGCAAGCATGCGCAGGCTGCCGAAGCCCGCGACCAGGACATCCACCATGAGCTGCCGAGCGCCCTGTTCTATGAGCTGCTCCCCCAGTTCCAACATCTTCTCCGGCCGCCCGGTTATGTTGAAGGCGTGCATCATCTTGTGCCCTGTCTCCGCTTCCACACGGTCCAGCGCCTCGGACACCTCTACACAGCGGTCCATTATAGGGCAGAAGCCCTGATCCACCAGGGTCTCATCATCCTTGGAATTCGTCAGCCCTCCCATTCCTCCCTGGTACACATATTCGGCCGTGGCCTTTGGGTCCAGTCCTATCTTGGGTTTGACTATGGTCCCCACCAGGGGCCGCTCTATGGGCTGTCCTAGACATTCGTGCAGTCCCTCCACCCCGAACTTGGGCCCCTTGAACTCTTTGATAGCCGCAGGGGGAACGTACATGTCTTGGAACCGCACGGATGTGAGCTCTTCCAGGCCGAAGAGGTTCCCAGCCACCAGACTGAGAAGCTGTGCTATGCCTCCCATGTGGAGATCGGCGTCCTCCAGGGGGAAAGCGAGTATGATGTTCGGCTCGTGGGCCAAGACCTTGGCTGTCAGATCCCCCCTCTTCCCTTTTATGTCCTGTGTCCACGTCCCCGTAGACTGTTCGGTCGCTATGGCTCTGGCCGCTTTGTCCAATGGGAAGGTGCTCTTGGCTCGGTATTCGCACAAGATGTAGTCATCTAAATATTCTTCATATCTCTCTAGTTGTAACATATCTATACCTCCTTGCTGTGATCCTCATTCTCCTTGTCATTCCCTTTGTCCAACTCCTTGTCATTCCCTTTGTCCAATGTGAAAAGTGCCTGGTCTGAGAACTCCCGCATGATGAGCTCGTAGGCGGTGTAGGGGCTCATGACCCCGAACTCTGTGACTATGGCGTCCACATACTCGGGGGGTGTGAAATCGAAGACAGGGTTGTAGAACTTGACCCCGGGAAAATCCTCTGGGTCCGCTATCTCCCTTACGTCTCTCTCTTCTATGTCCACCCGTTCGCCGAAAACGGTGAGGGGGGAGAACTTGTAGGATTCGGCACATACGGTCACCGGCACCCGGGCCTCGTGGGCGCAGAGTGCCACCTGGCTCGTTCCTATCTTGTTCACCACCGCCCCATTGGACGCTATGGTGTCCGACCCCACTATGACCATATCCAGATGGGGCATGAGAAAGCGAGTAGCTGAGTCAACGATCATGGTCACCGGCACACCGGCCTCTGCCAGTTGGCGGCTTGTTATCCTCCCCTGGTATCTGGGCCTTGACTCGGTGTTGTATGCCATATCGATCTTTCCCAGCTCATAGGCCCGGATGATCGAACGGACGGCGGCGGTGCTGTTGCAATGTGTCAGCACCTTGGCCCCCGTGGGT
>DAOVJP010000316.1 GCA_030673205.1 Thermoplasmata archaeon | reverse complement strand
GGGGCCACCGGAGGGGAGATGCCCGTAGGGGATAAAACGATTGCGGGATGAGGAGAAGGGTTGGAGGGTTCTCTTCCTTCTCTTCCCAGCATACATCCAAAAGCGCTTATATACCTAGAAAAAGATGCCTATCCGTCCATGTCGCCATATTATAGCGCCTCCGAGCTCTTGGAGAGGGCGGAGGAGGCATTCGGGAAGAGGGAATACGGGAATGCGCTGGGTCTTTTCAAGCAGATGCTCTATCTCGTCAGCAGGGAGGATGCTTCTCCGCACAGGGAGAGGAGGAAGGCGGATGTGCTCTTGCGCATAGTGGACTCGCTGGCCCTCGATGGGAATTGGTTCGAGGCCCTCATGTATGTGGATACCGTCGTTGTCATAGCACAGTCGTGGGAAGATATAGGCCTGGAGATCGGAGTGAACATGGAGGCCGTGAAGATACTCATAGAGAGAGGAGGATGGAGGGACGCGAAGAAGCGCCTGGGAAAGATACGGGATCTGGTGAGAAGGCACGAGGGGATAGAGGACCGTGGGGAATGGTCCTACCACATGGCCACCGCGGAATGGCGTCTCGGCAACACCGCCGAAGGCGAAGAGTTCTCCAGGCGGGCTTTGCAGACCGCCCGGGAGGCGGAAGACCCATTGCTGGAGGCCAGGTGTCTCATTCTCATGGCCCACATCTCCTCCGGCATCGGGGACCTTGAGCACGCCAGGGATCTTTTCCAAGAAGCCCTAGGCATCCTGGAAGAAGAGGGGGATGTGACGGAGCTGCCCCGTATACTCAACGGCCAAGGGGATGTGTGCAAGATACAGGGGCACTACGGCATGGCCATGCTCCAATACGAGAAGTGTATCGCGTCCGCAAAGGAGCTAGGCAATTATAGGTACCAGGCCCGTGGGCTCATCAACTCCGCAGAGTGCATGGCGAAAGAGGGCTCGCTCCAGGAGGCCAGGAAGAGGATGGAGGGCGCGCACGACCTCCTGGCGGGTAAGGGGAACCTGTACTCCATGGCCAGCATCGAATTCGTTTGGGGGATAATAGCATTCAAAGAAGGCAACCAGGAGGTTATGGACGGCCATTTCACATCCGCCATCAACAAGATGGAGGAGTTGGAGACCCCCTACGAACTGGGCCTCTTCGCCTATGAATACGCTCAAGCGCTCAGGGAGACAGGAAGAAAGGAAGAGGCAAAGATCATGTACATGAAGGCAGGGGAAGCGTTCGAGAGGACGGGAGCCTCCGAACTCTTGATGAAGACGAAGAAGGCCGCCGCAGAGATGGCCTCATAGGGCGTGTAGGGCGGTACCCGGCCAGAGTTCTCTTGGATCGTATAGATGGGGGCACCGCCCCCATTACACATTCTAGGCATAGTCGGTTCCTCACCCCTCTCTATAAAATTTCTGTTCCCTTTCGTTCCAATAACTGGGGCGTTCATTCCGTTTTTTGGTTACAAACCCTATATACTGCGGGCGCGCAGGTTCTTATTGAGCATTCGTGAAGATGTGAACTTATGGACGAGTTCGAACAGATCCTCCTTGCCATTGCGGGCGTGGGCCCCGCACGTATACGCGCCTTGTTAGAGGCGGGTTTCGACACCGCGGAGAAGTTGGGCGCCGCGTCCGTGGAGGAGCTGGCGGCGGTCCGGGGCATATCGAGGAATCTGGCCGAGAGGATGCATGGAGCATTCGTGGTGGAGGAGAAGAAAGAGGATAAGCCATCTCTTTTCCTGTGTCCGGAGTGCGGCGCGTTCATGGCCGAGGGGGCCACACGCTGTGAGATATGTGGCACAGAATTCGAAGAAGAAGAGGGGGAGGAAGAGGGTTCCGTTGAGACGCCGGAGGCGGCGGAAGAGCTGGCCAAAGCCCCGGATGAGGAAAAGGAGAAAGAAGAGGGTGTGGACGGCTACTGGTACAAGGAAGAGCCGTCCGGGCTGTTCCTCTGCCCCCAGTGCGGTGCGTTCATAACTAAGGGAGCCTCCAAATGTGATATATGCGGAGCGGAGTTCGAAGAAGTAGAAGAGGAGGAGGCAGAGGAGAGCGTCGAGGACATAGAACGGGAACTCCTAGAAGAGGCGAAAGAGGTACAGGACAGGTATGAGGAGAAGCGGCTCAGAGAAGAGGGTGTGGACGGCTACTGGTACAAAGAGAAGCCGTCCGGGCTGTTTCTCTGCCCCCAGTGCGGCGCATTCATAAGTGATGGGGCTACACGCTGCGAGATATGTGGAGCGGAGTTCGAAGAGGGAGAGGAAGAGGAAGTAGAAGAGATACTGGATATCACTTTGGACAAAGAGGGGATAAAGGGGGTCGAAGAGAAAGAAGAGGATGTGGATGGATTTTGGTACAAGGAAAGGGAGATGGCCCCGGAGGATGTGATGGCCAAGGCCATAGGGGCCAAGGAAGGAGAAGGAGGTGTGGACGAGGAGATAAGAGACGGGGG
>DAOVJP010000427.1 GCA_030673205.1 Thermoplasmata archaeon | reverse complement strand
GGTACGGGTTCATCGTGTGGGGGCGGGCCTCCCTCCTCCGTTGTACGGTCGCGGGGACCGAGGACGGCCTCAGGATCCTCACCGGGCTTCCCGTGACGATCACCTCGACGGTCATAGATGACTTCCACACCGGAGGTATGTACCTTGAGGACGCGGACGGGACCACCCTAAGTGATGTAACCATCCAATCCAGCAGATACGAGACCAGCATGGACGTGTCAAGAAGGGTAGATGAGCGGATAGGCACCACCCCACAGATCAACTACAACTATATGTTGGACACCGCTCCCCTTCACATCAAGGGGGGCCGTCCCTCTATCGAGGGTCTGAGCATATCGGTCTTCGGAACGATCTCCGTCTCAGGGACAATCGATTTCTACTCTCCAGAATATATCCAATGCAGGAGTTATTTTTATGCTCCATTGGTACTGGTGGAGAGTGACGGTTTACAGGACCTGGTTGACATCTCTGTCATTGACAGCGCTTTGGATTTCTCCATGGACTATACTATCGATATACACACAAGCGTTGTTGGACGCCATTACTTGTATGATTATTTCCACATGTGCCCCATCATATTCCGCAATGCCGACGTGTTGGCCTTTGAGGATATCACGATCGAGGATGTGAGGCTCGGGGCAATCACCATCCGATCTCGGGTGTTTGGAGGCATGACTAATTTCTATCAATACACCGAAGGAAGCCTGGGTATCCTGGTATACATCGACGAAACCTACGAGGACACGGAAGTACACTCCCTTGACATCCACCTCAAGGACTCGTATTTCCTCCGGTCAGGCGCTCTCTACATCTGGTTGGCCGCCGATGGCATTGATGAAAATCGCACCAAGTTCGCCCTCGATCTGGTCGTTGATTCGATAACGATCGAGGAGAACCCGGTAAGGGGCCTAGTGATCAATAATGCTGTGACATACAAGAAGAAGCTTGACTTCTGGGTGGAGATCGAGGTTACTGACTCATTCTTCAACCGAAATGGCGGTAATGTGATCTCGTTTGGCCTGGGTGGGTCCGGCGGCGCGAGTAAGACAAATGTAAAGGCAACAGCACCCGGTCCGGGCTCAGCCTTCGCGGGTTTCATCACTATCTACGACAACATAACCATCGAGAACTGCCACTTCGAGGAGAACTGGGGAAGGTGCATCGATATCATTAGTGGCGGCGGTGGTGTTAGCATGTCGGGTGATGTTTCCGTGGTTGATAAAGAGGGCGGCGGTCCGTTCAATGGCAACGTCTACGAGTGGATATATGTCAGGGACAACGTGTTCGATGAGCACAAGGGGACATCTGGATCCATCAATATCGTGGGAGTGGCAGGCGCTCACAACGGAACGGAGACCTTGATCATCGAGCGGAACTCGTTCCCGAGCGCTGACCCCGGGACGAGCAAGCCCCCTTCGTTAACAATAAACGGAAAGGACGTGATAGAAATCACGAACAACACCTTCTCCGACAATATCGGTGGCTATGCCATGAGTATAACATCGAATGGCGGTGATGATGAGAGGGTGCAACCAGCGAGCATCCTCATCTCCAACAACGAATTCAT
>DAOVJP010000142.1 GCA_030673205.1 Thermoplasmata archaeon | reverse complement strand
TCTTCGCTGACCTTTCTATCCCCTATGCTGTACCTCTCATCCAGATGATAATATGTTCTAGTGAGGGGAGAGGTGTGGGAATAGACGAACCTCTTCTTTCCCCAAACAGGGGTTTTTTCCAATATCCCGAGGCCTACAAGGTTGTTCAGATACTGCTGGATGGTGCTGGGATCATCTTTTTCTATAAGCCTTCTGGAGTAGAGGAATGAGCTTATCTCCCCGGAGGTGCACTTGCCCACCGCAGTCGCCCTTATCGCCCCCTCGTAGGTCTTCGTCATCTTCCTGTCCTCTTCAGAGAATATCTCACCTGTAAGCGCTGGGATGGTGAGCGCAAATCCTCCGATAAGATCACATATGCCGCCCTTTTCCAATCGATCTATGGTGATGGGTTCCCTCATGAACACCGCTTTCTCCATCATCTCCATTGGGCTGGCCCCTTCTCCCAAAGCGTTCATGGCATCCCCCAGGCTTATGATGCCGACATTGAGTTCGGCGAACCGCCCGAGCAGCGGGGAACTCTTATCGATCAACATCTTTGCCGTGTGCAGAGTGGAGGATAAAAGGACCAGCTTCCCGTTCTTGGGGAGTGCGTGCAGGAGGTCTAGGAAGTCATCTCCGAGTCTGTGGAACTCATCCACCACCACTGTCTTTCCTGCGGCCAGATCCCTCCTGAGTACCTCGACGAAAGTAACATAGTCGAACTCCCTCCATTCATCTTTTAGTAGTATGGTGCGGTCGCGTTTGACGAAGAAGAACTCATCGTACTCCATGAAGTTCTCAACGAGGAATGTCTTTCCTGTCTTTCTCCGTCCGTATATGAAGAGCCACCCTCCTCTTTTGAGGGAATCGATCTCCCTTGGCCTAACAATAATCATGGTAAGGATAATGGGCATTATTGTTATTAAGGTTTTCTGTGGTGGACTCCTCGGTTCGTGTGCAAACTATTTATCCCTCCCCTCATTACCACCATTGCCTGATATGCAGGAGGAACGAAGATGTCTTTGAACGTGTACAACACATTGACGGGAAAGGTAGAGGAGTTCAAGCCGCTGGTAGGGAACCGTGTGTACATGTTCGTGTGCGGCCCCACGGTCTATGACCACAGCCATATCGGTCATGCGAGGACGTATGTGGCCTTCGATGTCATCGCTAAATATCTGGCTTACAAGGGTTACAGCGTCTTCTATGTGATGAACATCACGGACATAGATGATAAGATGATCCAGCGCTCCAACGACATCGGCATCCCCGTGGAGGACATCTCCAAGATGTATCTCCGCTCCTTCCTGGACGATATGGAGGCGTTGGGTGTGGATGCGGTGAACCTCTACGGCAAGGCCACGGAACATATTCCGGAGATAATATGGCAGATAGAGACCCTCATAGAGAAGGGGGTGGCCTATGAGAGCAACGGCTCGGTCTATTTCGAGGTGAAGAAGTTCCCGGGGTTCGGCAAGCTCTCAAACCAGAAACTGGATATGTTGGAGGCCGGTGCTAGGATAGCGCTCAACGTGGATAAGAAGAACCCGGAGGATTTCGCCCTCTGGAAGACGTACAAGGATGGCGAACCATGGTGGGATTCGCCATGGGGAAAGGGCAGGCCGGGCTGGCATGTGGAGGACACGGCCATAAGCATACGCTACTTCCGTGAGCAGTATGATATCCATGGGGGTGCCCGTGATCTCATCTTCCCTCATCACGACAGCGAGATAGCCATAGCTGAATCGATAACCGGGAAGGAGCCGTTCGTCAAATATTGGCTCCACTCTGGGTTCTTGAACATGCGCGGGGAGAAGATGAGCAAGAGCCTGGGCAATGTTCTCAACATCAAGGAGATGGTGAAGCACAACAGGCCCGAGGTCATCCGCTTCTTCATGCTCAACACCCATTATAGGAGCCCTATAGATTTCGACGACACCCTTTTGAATGAGGCGCGGGTCGCATACGAGCGTCTGGAGGGGGCGGTGGAGGGGCTTCGCCATGCAAAGGCTGGCTCTTCACAAGGCGGTTCGGACACGTTGGGTACTTATGCCATGGAGGCCAGGAAGCGTTTCATAGATGCAATGGACGAGGATCTCAACACCCGGGAGGCCATAGCTGTATTGTTCGATCTGGCCCGGGAGAGCAACAAGGCATTGGCGGAAAAGAGCGCCTCCGCCTTCGCCGTAAAGGACGCGTTGGATGTTTTCGAGGATTACGGGGGCGTGCTGGGCCTCTTTGGCCCCGGAGGGGAAAGCGCAGGCGTCCTCGATCCCCTCGTATCCCTGCTCATGGAGGAGAGGGAAAAGGCCAGGGCCGCGAAGGACTGGGAGGCTGCGGACCGCATAAGGGACCGTCTCAAGGAGGCGGGAGTGATATTGGAAGATGGGAAAGATGGGGTCGCCTGGCACCTGGTGAGGTAAGAGGATGAAGGTCGTGGTCCTTCTCTCCGGGGGAATAGATTCCCCTGTGGCCGTATACCTGTTAGCCAGGGAGCACGAGGTATATCTTTTGAACATGGATAACAGGCCGTTCGCCGACGAAGAGGAATGGAAGAATGTGAGGGAACTGGCCAAAAGGCTCAGGGAGGTCACGGGCAAGCCCCTCCCG
Source organism: Thermoplasmata archaeon (assembly GCA_030673205.1). GTDB lineage: Archaea > Thermoplasmatota > Thermoplasmata > JAGHBH01 > JAGHBH01 > DAOVJP01. Next base: position 2,315 of record DAOVJP010000142.1, on the reverse strand, counting down.
TTGTACTCCTCCTCCCACGGCCCGGCCCAGGGCGAGTTCAAGGACAGGTGCACGGCCAGATACCAGTGCATTTTGTGCAAACGGATGATGTTCAGGACCGCGGAGATGCTGGCGCGGCGCCTCGGAGCCGGCGCTATTGGCACGGGCGATAGTCTGGGACAGGTGGCCAGCCAGACGCTTCAGAACATGGCGGTGGTGGAGGAGGCCATTTCCATCCCCGTCCTCCGACCCCTCGTAGGCCTGGACAAGACCGAGATAATAGAGATCGCAAGGAGGATCGGCACCTACGAGATATCCATCCTGCAGAGCACCGGGTGCACCCTGGCTCCAGACAAGCCGGCCGTGAAGGCCGAATTGAAGCTCATCAGAGCCGAAGAGAACAAGCTGGACATGGAAAGGATAGTGCGTGATGCAGAGGAGGGGCTGGAGGAGATAGGGGGCGAAGGTGGGGGAAGAGAGACGGAGGGGGCGACGGAGGCTAAGGAGGGAGTGAAGGTCACGAAGGAGAAAGAAGGAGGAGAAAGATGACACCGGAGAACGCCCTCCTGATCACTCTTCTCATCATCCTAGTGCCTCTCATCTTCGCATTCTTGAAGAACGCGTACATGGCGCCCATGCTCATGGCCAGCAATGTGGTCATTTTCATTTTCATTCGTTATCTCGTCCTCGGCATAGACTCTGCCCAGGATATGCAGGCCCTCTATGCCGTACTTGAGAACCTCGCCTTCAGTCCTATATATCTTCTCGGTGTGGACAGGGTGCACACGCTCCTCACCAGCATGTTCCTTCATCTGGACAAAACACACATCATCTTCAACATGATATTCCTCATATTCTGGGCCCCCATGCTAGAGCGCAGAATAGGCGCCAGACGTCTGGGGCTCGTATATCTGGCAACGGGTCTGGCCGGAGGACTGGCATACGGGCTGATAAACTGGGGGGAGCCCTCTCTGGCCCTGGGCGCGTCGGGAGCCCTCTTCGGCATAGCCGGCTGCTTCGTAGCTCTCTACCCGAACGAGAAGATGAGGCTATTCCTGCTCTTCATCCCGATGCCCCGGATGAGGGGGTATATGATACTGGCGATGATGTTCATAATGGAGGCCTTCCTCGCCATCTCCGGCATGATGGCAGGGATAGCTCATGAGGCGCACCTGGGAGGATTGGTGGCGGGAATACTTTTAGGAATGGCCATCGCCAAGAGCAAAGAAGGGGCCGAGGATACGCAGAGGGTGGTGGTGGTCTCCCTAGCTCATCTGGTTCCGTTGGCCACGACACCGGAGCTGAGGGACATGATGGAACATATCAAGGGCTCGCAGGAGCCGGAGATAGTCCTGGCATGGGTCCAGGGCTTCCTCGAGAAGGCCAGGTGTCCCCGATGCGGTGCTACACTGGGACAGAACAAGGCCGGGCGCGTTCTACGTGGGAAGGTCAGCTGCTCCTCTTGCGACTGGAGCGCTGTAGCGGTGTCCTCTCCACCTCCAAATGGTCCCAGGTAGGATATTCCTCCACTATATAGCACTGGAAGGGGACCTTGTCCACCTTCTTCTCCAACACCCAGGGCGCCACTTCCAACCTCCCTCTCTCTCGATCCACTGCCATGAGGCCCTCCTTCACGGCCAGTTTCTTCAACAGAACCTCCCTTACCTCCGATGGGTCCAGGTCCCCCACGTCCACCACGCCCTTCAATATGGTGCCATCTTCGGTGACCACATCCATCGGGCGGGCTATGGTCTCCGCCCTCCTTATCAGCCGGTTCCGGAGCTGGACGCCGTCCTTGAAACCGCTGGAACAATAATGGACAGAGAGGGCTAGGTCCTCTTCCTCGGCATAGGTCAACACGGACATGGCGGCCTCCCTGCTCTGGTCCATGGCCGCGGACACGTCGTCCCTGGGCAAATATCCTCTGCCCAATAGGTTGTCATAGTTCTCCTCACTGAACTCAAGCTCGTTTATGTTCAGGAACAGCACGTCCATGCCGTCCAAGAACGCGGCCAGGTTGCACATCGCCCCTTTCATATCGGGCAAAGAGGGTATCTCCACCCCCACATCCACGGACAGGTCTAGAAGGCTCATGAGCGCCGGTCTGTGCTGCTCCATGTGCTCCCATTCCTCTGGCATGGGGTGGAAACGCACCTCGTCCAGGCCTGCTTTCACTAGACGCTCCACTTTTTCCACATCCATGATCGCAGTGTACAGATGAATATGGTGTTCTTCTCCGAACTTCTCCTTGAGCAGACGTATCATCCTCTCCGCCCTGTCCATCTCCAGGAGTGGGTCGCCCCCGGTGATGCCTGTGCCCTCCGCCCTTATGAGCT
>DAOVJP010000384.1 GCA_030673205.1 Thermoplasmata archaeon | reverse complement strand
TATATAAAATGAGAGCATATGCCCACATCCATGAAAGGCAAGCCCGACATAAGCCTCCTATACGAGCCACACGGGATAGCCATCATAGGTGCCTCGCAGAAGGAGGGGAAGATAGGGCACACGCTTGTTCAGAACCTCATTCATAGCGGATATGAGGGCGGCATATATCCTGTGAACCCTAGAGGAGGGGAGTTCCAGGGCCTACATATATACAAGAGCCTGGGAGAGGTCGAGGGGCAGGTGGACCTGGCCTGCATAGTCATACCCTCAGATGGCGTATTCCAGGCTGTGAAGGACTGCGCTAAGAAAGGCCTCAGATTTCTCATAATCATAACTTCCGGCTTCTCGGAGATAGGGAATATTGCGGAGGAGAAGAAGATAGTGAGATACGCCCATGCGCATGGTATGCGGGTGCTCGGCCCCAACGTCTTTGGCATCTTTTCCGCCGGAGTTTCCATGAATGCGACCTTTGGCCCAAAGGATGTATATCCTGGGAATGTGGCCATCATCACCCAGAGCGGTGCTATCGGGGGTGCGATCATAGGGAAGGCCGGGGCGGAGAACATAGGCCTGGCATCCATAGCGTCCGTGGGAAACAAATCGGATGTGAACGAGGCAGACCTCCTCAGGTATCTTATCGACAACGAAGACACCCGGATGATCCTGATGTACATAGAGGGCATCAGGAAAGGAGGCGAGTTAGTGGGACTGCTGAAGGAGGCCACTAGGAAGAAGCCCGTGGTGGTGATAAAAGCAGGACGATCGAAGAAAGGAGCACTGGCCGCCGCCTCCCACACCGGCTCCCTCGCAGGATCGGACAAGGTGTTCGATGACATCATGCGGCAATGCGGCGTGATAAGGGCGGAGAGCATCCAGGAGGCTTTAGAATGGTGCAAGTTCCTTTCCTGCTCGCCCCTGCCCAGAGGAGAGAACGCGGTGATAATAACGAATGGAGGAGGGGTGGGGGTCCTGGCCGCCGACGCCTGTGAAAAATATGGGGTGAAGTTGTATGATGATATCCACATCCTGGACAAATGTTTTTCGAAGGCCGTTCCTGCCTTTGGCTCCGCAAAGAATCCCGTGGACCTCACTGGCCAGGCGAGCGCAGAGGATTACGATCTCGCCATGGAGGCCGCCTTCGCCGATCCCAACATACATTCGATCATCTGCCTGGAGTGCGAGACGGGAATGTTCGATATGGACAAATTCACTAGGGTGGTGAAGACCTATTATAGAAAGTACCAGGGGGAAAAACCCATGGTGTTTTCCCTATTCGGCGGCCGCAAATCTGATGTGGCCATAGCGGACCTCAACGAAGTTGGTGTCTCTGTTTTCAGCAACGTATTCCAAGCCGTATCCTGCCTCGGCGTGCTCTATTGCCACTACCGGAACTTGAAGAGGGAAAGAGAGAGGGTCGAGACATGTTCTCTGGATCACCGCACCATAGAAGAAGTTGTGAGAGGAGCCAGGAACGATGACCGTCAGTTCCTCCTGGCCCACGAAGCAAGGGATGTGATGGCCGCCGCAGGCATCCCCACCCCCCAGAGCCTCACAGCACACAACATGGACGAGGCGGTGAGATACGCAGAGGAGATAGGCTATCCCGTGGTGTTGAAGATAGTATCCAAGGACATAATCCACAAGAGCGATGCAGGGGGAATAGCTCTGGACATAGGAAACAAGACGGAGGTCATAGACGCCTATGAATCCATCATGTACAACTGTCGGAGGCACGATCCCAATGCACACATAACTGGCGTGGAGGTGATGGAGATGGTCGTGCAGGGAATAGAGACCATCATAGGAGCCAGGAGGGATGCGTCCTTCGGCCCCATAGTCATGTTCGGGCTGGGCGGCATATATGTAGAGGTGATGAAGGATGTGGCATTCCGCGC
>DAOVJP010000368.1 GCA_030673205.1 Thermoplasmata archaeon | reverse complement strand
TATGAACGGTCTTTTCCAGAGCAATTCCTGGGGCCATGTGCTGGGGTCTGGACAGTACAATAACTATGCTGCGGAATCTGATACTGCAATATATAATCACCCCCGCGTCATGATACTGTGGGCACTGGGAAATAGTGACTCGGGCGTGCGCACTGGAAATATAGGGAACGAGGCCGCCTCGAAGAACGGCTTAAGCGTGGGAGGAATATTCCACGAGAACACGGCAGATATGTCAGACGATGCCTGGCACAACAACGGCCCGGGAGGAACACCCTCCATGGGCCCTACGGCCGATGGCCGCCAGAAACCAGATGTTGTGGGCCCTTTCGATCTAATATATACTACAGATATAACGGGGAGCGGCGGGTATTCGGGAGGCGACTATTGCGATAATTTTGGCGGGACCAGTGGATCAACTCCTGTGGTGGCGGGCATTGTCGGGCAGACCTATGAGATGTTCATAGAGGATCACTTCGGCAATAATCCCGAGGGAGCGATACCAACATCCGCAATGGTCAAGGCCATCTTGATAGCAGACGCATATCAGTATCCTCTGGGAAGTGCGAATCGGAACATGCAGGGATGGGGCTCTCCGGACGCCCAGAGGATATATGAGCTTGGCGCCGACCATCATTATTTGGAAGATGACCAACAAATAGCCCCCGGCGGATCCTGGTATCATTCCGTAGAGACCGATGGCTCCATGCCTCTGAAGATGAGCCTGGTCTGGACAGATCCCGCCGCGGCCGAGAACACCGGTGAAGGCCGTGCCCTCATCAACAACCTGGACCTTAAGCTCATCGGCCCCTCTGGCGAGATATGGAGGGGAAACAAGGGTCTGTATAGCAGCCTCTGGTCCACGCCGGTGGGCGTGGTCCCACTGGAGAACCATTGGTCCCTGGCTTCCGACAGCAGAGATGACCTGAATAACGTAGAGAACATATTCATAGAGGATCCGGAGCCCGGAACATACCGCGTAGAGGTCTATGGGAGAGAAGAGGATATGGTGGGGGCTCAGAGCTTTTCCCTTGCTGTTGCCGGAGCACATGCCGTTGATACGACCCCCTGGAAGGTCGAGAAGGTATTGGTCGACACCATAACATCTACGGTTCAGATAGATGTGGGAGATATGTTCTATGTGTATTTCGATCCTGTGGACATGGGGCTAACAGCAAAACCGCCCGAGGGTCTGCCGGAAGAATGCACCCAGGCATTGGACATTGTGCCGGAGTGGCTGAGAAGCAATCTCTCATACAAGTTCCGACAGCTATCCGAGGAATATCAGATCACCTATGCGAACCTGATATTGAACTCGCCCGAAGATAGATATGTCGACGAGATCGCTTTTTGTGTCGCACACACCGCCGTGAGCAATCTACAGGACGAGTACTTCTTCCCGGAGCTGTTCACGCACAATGCCCAACTCATCTATGAGAACGACCAGTACCTTGATTATGTGGAAGTGGTGGAAATGGAGGACCACACCACGGTGTTGTATAATGATGAGGATAATCTAAGCGTCCTACTCCCCAAGGAGATATACTACTGGTATATCGTACACCCCAAACTGAGCGACGAACTTCCCACCTACGTAGACCCGGACTACAATTATGTGGAGGATCCTCCGGGAGATAGGAACTATGGGGTGGCGCCTCCCACCGGGAAGTTCTGGAGGGACTGGCTGTTCTACTACAGCGACACAGATTATCCCCTCCTCAAGGAAGCTATGGAAGATTGTTACACCGTATGGGATGCCATCTATGCATGCAATGGATGGGTTAGCAGTTCGATGGAGTTCACCAGCAACGATGAACGACCCATCCAGCCTGTTCGCATCTATCGGAAACACATAGGAAGATGTGGGGAGCATCAGGACCTGCGTAATGCCATAGCCAGGGCATGTCTCATTCCCTCCACATGCACGAGCAACGCCGCCGAAGACCATGTCTGGAACGAGTTCTGGGATGGCCGTTGGATACACTGGGACGGCGCAGTCGATAACCCGATGATGTACGAGGATGG
>DAOVJP010000483.1 GCA_030673205.1 Thermoplasmata archaeon | reverse complement strand
CGTTCTCGCGGATGGCGTCCTTTGTGCGCGATATGAGTTCCGTGGTCTTGTACGTCTTCCCCTCTCTTTTCACCAGTCCTTTTTCTGTGAGGAGTTGCAGGTGGTAGTGTGCGAGTTGTGGAGATATCTTCGTTCTCTTTGCGAGGGCGGATGGTGCGAGGGGCTTTTGTGATAGGGTGAAGTATATCCTAGCTGGTTCGCGTTGGGATAGGCCGCAGATGGTCTGGCACTGTTCTATGGAGATGATGGTCGGGATGTAAAAGTGCCTCTTCCCTCTCTCTTTGTGGGAGGCGATCACGCCCGCTCTCTGCAGAGTGTCGAGATGGGCCTTGGCGGTGCTGGGGGTTGTGTCAATCTCCCTAGCCATCGCACGCAGGCCCAGCCCCGGGCGTTCGCACAGTATGAGGAATATCCGGAAGCGGGTGGAGTTCATCAACGCGCTTCTGCCGCTGTCGTGGGTCTCCTTCGGAGGCGGCACTATGTCCTGTCCGAGTTTCTTTGCCAGTGCCCTGCCTACTCCTTTCCTCTCCTTTTCCATATGGATGGTAATGCCCGGCTAGGGTATGAGGATTTCCCCGATAATAATATCAGTCCCATGGGTGTTGGGGTGGCCATGAGGATGATGCTAGAGCTTGGCTCTTCAAGAATGGCGGTGGAGTGCGCCCCCGGCTCCAAGATAATGGATGTTTTGAGAGAGGAGGGTCTCAGTCCAGTTGTTTCTATTGTCTTCTTGGGTGAGCGGCCTATCCCTGTTGACTCGGAGGCAGAGGAGGGGATGGTCCTGCGGGTGGTGAGCGTGGTCTCCGGTGGGTAGGATGGGTGAACAGTTCGAAGAGGGCGTCCATGTCGTCGAGGAGCTCCGGTAGAATCCGGAACGTAACGAAAGCCAACACCAGAAGGGCAGCTAGGCTTCCGAACTTGCCCACGATGTCATGGGCGAATGGGGGGGAATACCCCATCTGGTCTATCAGTATCACTATGCCTGCATTCCTGACCAGATTCAAGAAGTATATGGCGGGCACTATGACGGCTATGACGCGGAGCTTCTT
>DAOVJP010000428.1 GCA_030673205.1 Thermoplasmata archaeon | reverse complement strand
GTCGTGCTCGGCCAGGCATTTGCTGAATCCCCCTATGAACTCCTCCAGCCATGGTGTCGGAGTGCAAGAGGGGGCGGATATGTCCAACAATAGTCCCAGGGGGCGGGCTCCCATGGCGGCCAGATCGCTCAGGTTTATGGCAGCCAGGTACCATCCTGCATCCTCGGAGGTAGCAGAGGATGGGATGTGAGTATCGGCCCAGATGACGTCAGAGGAGAGGGCGAGTAGCATACCATCCAGTTGGAGGATGCATGCGTCATCCCCGGGATATATGCCTGGCCCGTCCACGCCTGCGGAACGTGCTATGCTGCGGATGATGTCTATGAGCCCACGCTCTCTCACATCTCCCAGCGTCCCCTCGTTCTTTCCATTTTCACACATTGTATCTCCCCCTCCATCCACGCCCTTCCCCTCTCTGCTCACACATACTTGTCCAGCCTCCCCCACCAGAGTCCCAGGGGGTCTACAGGCAAATGGGATATTATGGCGCTGCCTACCCTGGCCATGCGAAGCGTTCTCCTCAGCCCCTTCTCGCTCCCGTAGGCCCTGGTCTTCAAACCATAGCTGCGTTGGAGGTTCTTGTAAAGGACCTTCTTCCATATATCCTCATATTCCTCCAATACTCGAGGATCGGCCTTGGCCGCAGCCTTGGCGGCCACCCTGCCCACCACTGCTCCGGAGAACAGTGCGCTGTGTATCCCTCCTGCTCCGAAAGAGGAGGCGTGGTGTGCCGAATCACCCGCCAGGGCTACCGGCCCTTTCACGGCCCTTTCTATCGGCCGCGCCACGGGCACACATCCCCCGGTCCTCTTTATCATCGTAATATCTGGGAAGTTCTCTTTGACGAAACGGTCCAACAGATCTGTGGCCCTCTTTCCGGAAGCGGCTGTGGTTATGACGCCGATGTTCGCCCGCCGGTCGGATTTGGGGAATACCCAGAGGTAGCCTCCCGGTGCGACATCGCTTCCCAGCACCATCTGGACAGTGTCTGCCTCCCATCCCTCTCCCTCCGCAACATATTGGGCTGCGGGGGCTATGTCGTTGGGGGCCAGGGGGCGTGTGAGGCCCGCCCAACGGCCTACCATGGATTCGATACCATCCGTCCCCAATACTATCTTTCCTTCTATGACAGAACCGTCATGCAAGTGTATGCTGGATCCCTGGAGGCCTGTAACGACCTTGCCCATGCGGAACTCCACCCCCTCCTCTCTCGCCCTCTTCGCTATCTCCTGTTCGAAACGCACACGGTCCAGCGAGACCCCTTTTATCCTCTTTGGCCTCACGATGATGTCCTTTGAGCCCTTGTGCTTGACGATGGCCTGCCGGTACTCGTTCACTACCCATGGCCCGTCCGCGAGGCCAAAGGACGCTAGGAGGGAGGAGAAGGTGCCCTCCGCGCACCGCACTGGCTCGCCGATAGTGGTCTTTCTGTCGACCACGATAACACTGGCGCCGTTCTTGGCGGCCATCCAGGCAGCCATGCCCCCTGCGGGTCCACCGCCTACAACGAGACCGTCCACATCCGCCATCTTCCCACCCTCTCTCCCCTAACTGTCCTGTCTCTT
>DAOVJP010000436.1 GCA_030673205.1 Thermoplasmata archaeon | reverse complement strand
CGGACGCAAAGGAACGCTCTCTGTCGCATCCTCCACAGCCAACGAGATGGCCTTCCTCAACTCCGCCGCGTATGGAAAGTTCTCGCCGACATCCACGAAGAACCGGATGATACCGGTGTCCTGACACATGGGCACCCCCTTCTCCTTGGCCAGAGCGGCGTTGTCCAAAATGGCCCGCAGGTTGCGCCGCGCCATCTCCGACGGCTCCTTTTCGAGGGCCGTCTCCAGCGCACGCACCACGTCCCCGGGGAGTTCCGTCTCCGCCTTCCGTATAGCATCTACTAGGACTTGGACGAAGGACTGGACGAGAGATGGTGCGGTATCGGGCATCGTCCGGAACACCTTCCCATCGCTATTAAGGCTTTTTGGGCGGGGGAGGGGGTTCTCATTTTTTCCCAGTTTTCTATACGGGCTACTTCTTATGCAGCGATGCACACACTACCTCTTGTATATCTTCTTCCGGTGGCCGACCTTGAGCACTAGGACGTACAAGTTCCCCTTGTCTATGTCCATGATGACCCTGTGGTCGCCTACTCTCAGTCTGTATCCGGGGTCTCCGACCAGCTTTTTGATGTGTTCTTCCGGGCGTATCCTTATTCGTTCGAGGGCTTTGATTATCCGTTCTTGGATCGGTCTATCCACTTTCTTGAGCTGTCGGAACACAAGGTCCGAAAAGATGATCTGGTAGGTCATAGGCCCAGCTCTTTCTTCACGGCCTCTAGTGTGTGCGATCTGCCCTCTGCTATCTCTTTGCGGGCCTGCATGATCTCACCGATCGTTTCTTCGCTGAGTTCTTTTGTGTCTTCGATGAGGTCCCATACGACCTCTTCGTAGGTCTCTCGCTCGAAAAGTTTTCTTTCCTGAAGCTCTGTCCGAAGTTTTTCACTGACCTGAATGGTCGTTGCCATAGTATACTATAAGTGACCATAGTAGATAAGGTTTTTCACAATACGGCATAACCGCCTGCAACCTTCATTCCCCTCTCTTCCTGGCTGTCGCAATTGCGGCGGCCGTGCTCGCCAGCCTATGACACAAGGTCATCTGTGGGAGCTGCTAGGAACCGCTTTTACCCTTTGGCTCGGCACCGGTACAGCTATGTTGTACAACAAGAGAGTTTAAATATGTATACAACAATCTTGTTCTATGCAATATAGGATCGGTTCGCCGGTAGTGGAAGATTTTGTGGACAGGGAAGGGGAGAGGAAAAAGATCAGAGAAGGGATCGGCAGCAACCATTACGCTCTTATCGGTCTGAGGCGCACTGGTAAGACCTCGCTCGCTCTGAAGATATGTGAAGAGATGAAGAGTGAGATGATCCCTGTTTATATGGACGTTTCATTCATAGCTCCGCTCACCGAGAAGAACTTCTTGAAGGCGTTTGCCTCTCAGGTTGTGGAGAAGTACACTGAGTATACAGGGGAGAGAGAACTTTCACTAAAATTCAAGAGATTCCTTGAGGGAGCAAAGGGCGCACTCATAGACATCCTTAAGAGCACCAGGGTCAACATAGGGGAGGTG
>DAOVJP010000254.1 GCA_030673205.1 Thermoplasmata archaeon | reverse complement strand
ACTAGATAAGGTGGACAAGATACTTGCCATGAGAAGGGATATAGCTGGTTTCTATGATAAGGAATTGAGTGCGATAGAGGATATCCAGGTTCCTGTAGAACGAAAAGGATGCTACAATGTCTATCAACTGTATACAATATCGTTGAGCTCACACGAGAAAAGGGATTCGATGAAGAAGGCACTTGAGGATAAAAGGATCATGTCCAAGGTCTATTTCGATCCTATACACCTAACCGAGTTCTATAGGGGAAAAGGATATGGGAATGGGAACTTGCCACAAACGGAGACTGTAGCAAGGAGGGTTCTTACCCTACCTCTCTATCCTCAGATAGGAGATGAGGAAAAGACTTATGTTGTTGAAAGCATCCGAGATTTCATGAACAGATGAGGGATCAAGATGGACAAGATAAAAGGAAAGAGCGTATTGGTCACGGGAGGAACGGGTTCGATAGGGAGTGCTATCGTCTTGAAAGCACTAGCGATAGGCGCTGAGAAGGTTATCATCTTCAGCCGTGATGAGATAAAGCAATTCCTTATGAGACAACGTGTCTCCGACCCCCGGCTTGTGCCTGTTGTCGGAGATATACGGGATATGGAGAGCATAAGGAAGGTATTCGAGGAGCATAGAATAGACATTGTATTCCATGCAGCGGCCATGAAACACCTCGTTGTCTGTGAAGACGAACCATTGGAGTGCGTCAAAACGAATGTTATCGGCACCGAGAATCTTGTGCGCTTATGTAAGCAGCATGATATCCAACATGTCGTTGGCATCAGCACCGACAAGGCCGCCTCGCCTGCTAACGTCATGGGTGCTTCCAAGTTGATAGCAGAAAGGATAATGTTGAACGCCTCGAAAACAGCAAAGGGGGTTTTCACCTGTGTACGATTTGGCAACGTGGCCAATTCCAGGGGCTCTGTCATTCCAGTGATGGTCCGGCGTATTTTGGACAAGAGAGATATATGGATATCGGATCCAGAGGTCACTCGTTTTTTGATGCGGATAGAAGAGGCTGTAGACCTGGTGTTCAGCACAATGGGGACCGCACATGGCGGGGAACTTTTCATCTTGAAGATGGATGCGTTCAAACTTGGCGATCTAGGAGATGTTATGACAAAGCGCATCGCGCCCAGGCTAATCGATGCCACCGTCTCCATGGATCCCGTGGGCCTTTCCAAGGGCGAAAAGCTCCATGAAGAGTTATTGAACGAAGTCGATTCCTCAACCCTTCTAGAGGATGACAGAATGTACATGGTGCTTGACCATGAAATGAGCGATGAAGAGACGGCACGAAGATATCCTGGCTTCCATAGGGCTGATGTCGGGACCTACTCTTCAAACGCCGTTAAGATGATATCGAACGACCAACTGGAAGCGATAGTCCTAGATTATCTGAAGACAGAATACGGGCGTGATTACTGTTGAGAGAGATCGATGATAAGGGAACGATTGTTGCGGGCCAGCAGCCATTGCACGGCGGTGAGAGACACTATGTCTTGGCCGATAGTTTATAAGGGATCGAGGCCGCTGAGAAGCATCTAGCGTTCGCTGGAAACTGTAGCTGTTTAACTGGAGAATGTACATGGCTGGTTTGAAGAAGAAGATCGCCCGGAACACGGTGGCCAATGTACTGATAAAGCTATGGACATACGGAATAAGTTTTCTCTTGCTTCCCTTTATAGTTGGTCATATCGGCATAGAGAACTATGGGATCTGGATCCTAGTCGGGTCCATAACCGGATACTTCGCCTTCATGGACTTTGGAGTCGGCCCAGCTCTGGTAAAATATGTGGCCGAATACAACGCTAAGAAGGATTATTCCACAATAAACGAGATGATCAATTCTGCATTCGGTTTCTATCTGGGCATTGGGGCAACGATATCTATCTCCCTCCTTATAGTGGGAACTTTCTTCATCGACGTCTTCAGAATGAGCCCCGAGGCCTATCCTATTGCAAGATACATTATGTATATCACTGCCGCCACAGTAATAACCAGCTGGCCAATAATCTCTTTTTCCTCCATTTTTGCCGGTCTTCAACGCTATGACGTGAGCGCCAAGCTGGCCTTTGCTAGTTCCTGTATCAATGTCTTGGTCACAGTATCCGTCCTGTCGATGGGGTATGGGATCGTTGAACTGGTGTTCGTACAGATAGTGACATCCTCTCTCTTTCAGATCGTACCCATGCTCGTACTAAGGTCCATAGTTCCCTATCTTGAGATCAGAGCGAAGTACATGCGTTTCGATCGGCTGAAGAAGATCTTTCGTTTCAGCTCGGCTCTTTTCGTCATGCAGATCACCTCCCTCATCATACTCCAGACGGACACACTCGTCCTGGGAATCTTTGCATCTGCCTCGGCGATCACTTTCTATGCTGTATCAAGAAAGATATACAATATCATTCAGAGAGGAACGAACATTTTTGCCAGCGCATTATTACCTGCTGGCGCGGAGATCGAAGCCTTGAACGATACGGGGGCGATGAACAGACTGGTCTTCAGAGGTGGAAAATATAGGGCTCTGTTAACCCTCTTCCTTGTGGTCATAGTGCTGGTCTTTGCCACACCTATCATAACGATCTGGATGGGCGCAGAATTCTCGTTCCTGGGCTTTTACACCAAGGTGTTCTCCACGTATTGGCTTCTTGGCGCAGCCTATGGGGTGCTAGGGGTACCTCTGCTTGCCCGGGAGAGAACCAGGGAACTGGTCATTGTCATGGTGGTACAGAGCATGTTGAATCTGACATTGAGCATCATCCTCGTTCAAAGATATGGTATCCTCGGAGTCATCCTTGGAACGGTCTATTCTTGCTTTGCAGTCGCGCCGTTCTGGCTCCCAATCGAGATACATATAGTGGGAATAGATTTCGGAGAATATGCGAAGAAAGTACTCTTGCCATCCTATTCTATTGCAGGAGTCAGCTTTGCCTGTGGCCTCCTTCTAACTTACATCGTCTATCCAACTGGGCTCCTCGTCCTGT
>DAOVJP010000335.1 GCA_030673205.1 Thermoplasmata archaeon | reverse complement strand
TCCAGGTCCACAGCCATAATCGAGCACCTGGTCCCCCGGTTCTATCCCTGCTTCTTTCAATATCTCTTTGCGGGGCCGGGAGAGGTCACGGAATTTGTAGCCTAGTGACATGAATTTGAAATGAAAATTGGATACTGGTTTACCCATGATAGCCCTCCTATTTTCTCTTTACAGGCGATCTCGCACCACTGTCTTTGAGTATTTCCTTTCCTGCGAATGTCATGTCCAACGCTTGGAAGTTGCAGGATTCCACGCACTCTCCGCAGAGTATGCACTCGTAACTCCTCTGTTCTTCCATGACATTGATGTCCATGGGGCAGGCTTTCACGCACGCCATGCACTTGGTGCACTTATCTTCCTTGTACTTCAAACTGAGAAGGCTTACCTTGTTGCCGGGGGCCATGGCCGCCCCCAATGGACATAAGAACCTGCACCAGGAGCGCATGACCACTACGCCCATGAGCAGCCACATCACCACCAGCAGCATCTTTATGGTGAAGAAGGGCTGGGTGGCCTCGTATCCTCCTATGAGCAGGGTGGGTATGGTGGCCGTCACCCCTCCAATAGGGTCTATCTCGGTGAAGATCATCCTGCCCGTGATCAGACTGGTTATAGGTATGAGCACCAATATGATGTACTTGTAATATCTGGGTTCTATACCATATTTTTGGGAGGTGCGAGCCACAGGTGTGAGAACGCCTCCCAGGGGGCGCAACACGGGGAGGAACACTTTCCGTATCTTGTAGAGTATATCACCCAGGAAGCCGATGGGACAGGCCCAGCCGCAGAAGCCTCGGCCGAAGATGAACACCAGAATGCCCATGAATCCGAAGAGGAATAGGAGGAGGGGGATGCCTGTGGATAGTGTTGGGTTCGCGAACCCATGTTCCAGGGTTCCGAGGGGGCAGCCGGCCCAGGCGCCAGGGCTGGCTACGCAGAAGAAGTAGGGGTAGACCAGGCCGGTCATTGTCACGCCTAGCAGTGCCGCCCATGAAAGGACGAAGAAGAAGGTCTGGGAGGCGATGCGGAGGCTTCTTATCCTCATATGCCTGCCATAAGATGGAAGGTATTTGTATGTTGTCCATGAGCGTAGCTCTGGCACGATGACCGGGCTTGCGATCCTTCCATCCTGGGATATGTTATTTGTATGACCTCGTCCATTATCCTCATGGTGGCGATAATGGGGAAGCACGTGGTGAGGAACTATGCAGATGGGGATTTCGACGCCTATTACCAGCTTTACAAGAGCGTGCTCTCCCCCCAGCCATGGGAGGATGTGGAAGCGGAGGAAGAGGTAAAGAGGAGCGTTTTCAACAGCCTGTTCTATTCGCCTTCAAGACATTTCCTCGCCTTTGAGGATAAGAGGTTGGTCGGGTCCCTCTGGTCCCTCATTAACCCGGCCTATATAGAGCGCCATGGTCTATATCCATATATCGAGATCATGGTACATCCGCAGTCGAGGAGAGAGAAGGTTGGAAAGAGGTTATTGGACTCGCTCAAGCAGCGTGTCTCCGAGGGCGCGATTAAAGGATTGGACGCGTTTGTGGAGGGGCGTAACCACGGGGCAGCGGAGTTCTTGGTATCGGAGGGATTCGAAAGGACCAAAAAGGGTTTCCTAAAAATGGAGAGGACACTGAAAGAGATGGGAAGATCGATCCTTCCCAAAGGCTTCACGGTGCGGAATCCCATCCTCCCCAACGAGCTGGAGGCTATCGTGGAGAACATGAACGCCTGTTGCTCTACCATGAAAGACCATCTCCCATATACTAAAGAATACATCGGCACCCGCCCATACATCGTGGATCGGACCAATCACAACGGCAGTTTCCTGCTGGAAAGGAACGGGGAGTTGGTGGGGACCATTTTCAGCACCTTTGAGACAAAACCTGCAAATGGCGGGTTGAGAAAAGGTGGAGGCATATACGCCCTGGGGGTACTGCCGGAGTACAGGGGGATGGGCCTGGGAAAAGCACTACTTCAGAAGAGCACCGAGTGGATAATGTCCCAGGGAGGAGAGACAGCTTATCTATATCTGGACGCGAAGAACGCCCCCGCCCTGGGCCTATATCAGAAAGCAGGATATGTGATAACAAAAGAGGAATACAAGTACAGGCTGGAGCTCAGGTGAGAAGATGCATGGACGACGAAGAGGGGGGCCACATGCTCTGTTGTCAACGAGTAGAGGGTTATCCTTATATCCCTTGGCCATCTTCACCGCTATAGGTGTATGTATATGACTACAAAGAAGACCTTGAGCATACTCAT
>DAOVJP010000221.1 GCA_030673205.1 Thermoplasmata archaeon | reverse complement strand
CTTGAACCCTACGCTCTTTATCAGCTCTATGACCTCCAGAGGGCTCTTTCCTTCGCTGCTGCAATGTATCTTCAGATATGTCTTCATGGTGTTCACCTCAGAGTGGGCGGAAAGGCATGAGGGATATAAGGATTGCCCATAGCTGGATAACCCATAAATATGAGGTTAGCGTTCTCTTCAATGAAGATATCTAACAAAGGAGGCGATGGGAATGACAGATATGCTATTGAAGAACGGGTCGATACTCGGGGCCTTTCTATTGGTCGTACTGCTGTTGTGTGGCAACGCTATTTCGCTCGTCGCGGTGGATGGCAGGGGTGGCGGAGAGATAGATGGCGGGGCAACCGGTGTGCATGACGCGACGAATAGAGATATAGATCCCATTGGTCTGCCTGCAGAACTGGAAGAAGATGCGAAGACCACCATCGAGGCCTCCACGGCCCTCTTCACGGAGAACCGGGGGCAGCTCGGACGCGAGGATGTGCTGTATTATGCACGGACCTCCTCTGGCCAAGTGGGGCTCATCCGCGATGGCGTGCTTATGAAGGTGCAGGGGATAGATGGCGAGGGATGTTTGTTGAAGACGAGCTTCGAGGGGCACAACGATGTGGAGCCCGCAGGCCGTGGGCGATCTTCTTCTGTCTCCAACTTCTTTTTGGGGAGCGAGGAGAGCAAATGGTGCACCGATGTATCCCGCTATTATGAGGTGGTCTATGAGGGCCTGTGGGATGGCATAGACCTCGTATACTATGTCTATAACGACGGTCTCAAGTACGATCTCATCCTCCATCCTGGCGCCAGGGTCGAGGATATAAGGATGAGCGTGGAGGGCCACGATGCCCTCTCGGTAGGCCTGGACGGGCTGACGTTCACCACCTCCGCCGGCATGGAGATACGGGACACTGGCTTGAGCGTGTTCTACGCCGACGGAGAACAAGAAGAGATAGGAAGCCGCTTTGTCCTCTTGAACGGGGACACATACTCCTTCATCTTGGACGAATATGATCACAGCCGAACGGTGGTCATCGACCCCGTCATATATTCCACATACCTGGGAGGGCTGCTCAACGAGGGCTTCGTGGACCTCTTGGGAGGAGGGGTGACCGGAGGAGACATAGCCGTGGACGCCATCGGGAACGCATACGTGACAGGATGGACACAATCCATCGATTTCCCCACCACTCCCGGGGCCTACAACGAGACATACGCTGGGATGAGAGATGTATTCTTATCCAAACTGGACCCATCAGGCTCCATCCTCTTGTACTCCACGTACATAGGGGGAACGAATGATGACTCGGGATATGCGATCGCATTGGACGACAGCGGCAACATATACATTGCAGGGAGCACAGCCTCCGCCAACCTAACGTTTCCCTTCTCCTCCTTCCCTACCACCTCTGGGGTCTACCTCTCTCCCGTTACCGGCGGACAGCTTGTTTTCGTCTCCAAACTCAATTCCCACGGCAATTCCCTCCTGTATTCCACCTGCATAGGTGGGAACGCATCAGACTTCGCCTATGGGATAGTGGTGGATGACGATGGAAATGCGCATGTGGTCGGCGGGACCTATTCCTTCGATTTCCCCACCACCGCCGGGGCGCTCGATCCCGTGAAGGATGTAACGGATGTCAGCCTGGATACGTTCATCTTCAAATTGGGTCCCACGGCCTCCTCTCTCTGGTATTCCACATTTCTGGGGGGCACATGGGATGAGGGCGGTCTCACCACCAGAGGAGATATTGCGCTGGACGACGAAGGATGTGTGTATGTTACAGGAGGAACGAGCTCTCCGGATTTTCCCCCCACCTCCGGGGCGTTCGAGGAGGACTATGCGCTCGGCCTAGACGCCTATGTGTGTAAATTGAACCTGCGCGGTTCCGCTCTTGTGTACTCCACATATGTTGGAGGAACGACTGACGACGAAGGATGGGGCATAGCCCTGGACGAGGATAATAGCGCATACGTCGCGGGCTACACTTTCTCCACGAACTTTCCGACAACATCGGGTGCATTCGACAACACCACCGACATAGCTGGCGATGCGTTCGTGCTGCATTTGAGTGCCGACGGCTCCTCCATCCTCCAGTGCACATGCCTGGGCGGGACAGCACTGGGTGGAGGGACTGGGACGGATCTCGGGACGGATGTGGAGATAGATGACGAAGGGAATGTGTATGTCACCGGTCAAACCCTCTCGTTCACTGACTTTCCCACTGCCGGAGGGCCATATGTTTCGACAGGTCTGATGGGGGACGCATTCCTCTCCCGCCTATCCCCGGACCTCTCCTCCCTCAAATACTCCACATATTTGGGAGGTGAATTGTTGGATTCGGGTGAACGCATTGCCCTGACAGGGGACAACGTATACGTCGTAGGATGGACGTCCTCTGTAGGCTTCCCCACCACAGAGGGGGCGAACGACACCACCCTTGGCGGGGGCTACGACATGTTCGTATACGCCGAGAACTGCATCCTCGGCCCCTCGGTACCATTGAACTTCATGGCCACCCCCGGCGATGGACAGGTAGAGCTGGAATGGGTGGAGCCCAGCACCACGGGTGGCTTTCCTATTACGAACTATACGATATATAGAGGAACGGAGGCCGATGACCTCACACCACTCGTTACTCTGGAAGTCGTGTTGAACTACACCGACACCAACGTGACCAACGACCAGACCTATCACTATGCCATAAGCGCCACGAACTCGGATGGATCGGAGGGAAAGCTTTCCGCTGTGAAGGATGCCACGCCCAATGTCGGCGGTATCGTTATTACCGTACCAGGTGCGCCCGATAACTTCGTGGCCACTGCCAGTAATGGTTCTGTCAACCTGGAATGGAGCGCTCCGGACGACGGTGGCGCCGCCATAACGAGTTATACAGTGTACAGAGGAACGAATTCCGACAACCTCTCCCTTCTCGTTAGCCTCGGGAACGTGACGAGCTACACCGATAGTGCTGTGACCAACGATCAGACGTATCATTACGCTGTGAGCGCCACGAACTCGGTGGGAGAAGGAACGATATCCAGTGAGGCGAGCGCCACGCCCGCAGAGGGTCTGGGCAAGCCCTCCGCACCCAGAGATCTAACGGCAACGGGGGCAAAGGGCAAGGTCTATCTGGAATGGAACGCGCCGACAGATACCGGTGGCTCCCTGATAATCGAATACCTCATATATCGGAGCAACGATTCCGAGGTCCAGAATTACTGGGATAAGGTCAACGGCACCGTCCTCGTATTCGAGGATATCTATGTCGTCGGCGGCGAGAAATACTATTATTCGATCACCGCGGTGAACTCTGCTGGAGAGAGCTCGCACTCTAATGTGGAGTACACCACGCCCTCCGTCCAGGACACCACAACCACCTCTGGCTCAGGGTTCAGCCTCGCAGGGAACGCGTGTTTCTATGTTGGGG
>DAOVJP010000292.1 GCA_030673205.1 Thermoplasmata archaeon | reverse complement strand
GGTGAGACCATGATAACCATAGCGAAACCATACATAGGTGAAGAGGAGAAGAAAGCCGTCATGGAGGTACTGGACAGCGGCATGCTGGCCCAGGGCCCCAGAGTAAAGAAGCTGGAAGAGATGTTCACGGAATACACCGGCGCCGCCGGAACGGTGGCCGCCAGCAGCGGCACCTCTTCCCTCCATCTATCCCTGCTCGCACTGGGTGTCGGCCCAGGCGACGAGGTCATAACAACCCCATTCACATTCTTCGCTTCCGCCTCGTCCATAGCCATGTGCGGCGGCAAACCAGTGTTCGCGGACATCCAGCGGGACAGCTTCAACATAGATCCCAAGTCCATAGAGGAGAACATAACGCCGAAGACGAAGGGCATCATGCCCGTCCACCTCTACGGCCAGTCGGCAGACATGGACGAGATAATGAAAATAGCCAAAGAGCATGACCTCTTCGTGCTGGAAGACGCCTGCCAGGCCCACGGCGCCGCATACAAGGGAAAGAAGCTTGGCATCATAGGGGACATGGGCACCTTCAGCCTCTACCCCACCAAGAACATGATGGCGGGGGAAGGTGGACTGATCACCAGTAACGACGAGGGCCTTCTGGAGAAGGTAAGATTGCTGAGGGATCATGGCAGCCCTGTCAGATACCAGCACACTGTGCTAGGATACAATTTCAGGATGACGGACATCTGTGCAGCCATAGCCGGGGTGCAACTGGGTCGCCTGGAGGGCTTTAACAAGACCCGAAGGGAGAACGCCCGCCTCCTCAACGAGCAGTTGGAAGGAGTACCGGGTCTCACCACCCCGGAGATAAGGCAGGACAGGTACCATGTCTTCCACCAATATGGGTTGGTAGTGGAGGACGATCATCCCCTCTCCAGGGACGCCCTCGTGGATCGTCTCAGAGAGAACGGCGTAGGCGCAAGGGGCGCATACCCCAGCCCTCTCTACGCCCAGGAAGTGTTCCGTCACGTGCCCTTCGGAGGCGGGGACTGCACAGTATGTGAAGAGGTCCTGCCACGTATAATCGAAGTGCCCATACACCCCCTCGTGTCCCCCGACGACATAAAGTACATAGCCAATGTGATCGCCAACACGCCGGGATAGGTGAATGTTCACAAAGCCCGCGAAGCCAGTTAACACACACTGTTCTATTGGGCAATGATTAAATATGCCCAGGCCCATGGCAACATGGGTGAATATATGGGAGATGATAGACGTTTCATTGCAGGCTGGGGGTTTGTGATAGTATTCGGATCGATATGCGCCCTTCTGGCAGTGATAGATGCCGCTCCGGCCCTCGCCGCCGCAGGCTTCTTTTTCATACTGTTGGGCATGGGAATGGCCGTGCTTTCGAACATGGGGCCGAAGGAGAAGCTGCTCTCGGGAGGCGGCATGGGCTCCCTCGCCCTGGGCGTCATGTTGGCCGCCGTGGCCTACGAGCTCGCTGGCCCCGTCGTGGTATTGCTCCTGGTGGTAATGATAGCCGGACTGGGCCTCATAGTGGTCGGCCTCAAGGGGGGGAAGTAGAATGAGCGAGACACCCCCTGATATGAGGAATGTGGTGGACAGCAATCGAAGTCTGCTCAAGAAGATCGAACTGGCCATACCTGGATTCCGTGGATACAGGAAGAAGGAGGACCTGCGGATAGCGGACAACCTCCTTCGCCTATATCTAGCGGATAGATTGGCCCACGCGGCGGAGGTAGTGGGGGAGGCGAAGAGAGCACTCTCCAAACGCCTGGAGCTGGATCTCGTGAAGAGCGTGGGCGATGTGGAAGAGAGCATAAACGTCCTGGACAAGAGGCTCCGACACGCCGAACAGGGCTACAGCGGCCTCACTCCTGACTACAGGGTGGGCGAGGCCGAGTTGAACATGCTATATTCCTATGACAACCAGATGCTCTTACAGATACATGAGATAGAGAAGGCAACGAGAAGTCTGCAGAGCCGTCCCTCCGAAGGGGCGGATGAAGAGCTGGCCCGGGATATGGATAACATACTCGGGTGGACAAAGCAACTCTCATCCGTACTGGACAACAGACGGAACGCTTTGATAGCGACGGTGGGGGTGAGAAAATGAGCCCATTGGGAAAGACCAAAGGAAACGTGGCCAGGAAAACAGTATCGTGGGAGGATGCGAACAAGGGAGACAACATCATGTGGAGGCTTCCTGGCAATGTGCAGTGGAACGATAATGTGGTGATAAGGGAGGACGAGTATGGGGTGTTCCTGCGGGACGGGAAGATACTTCACATCTTCGACAAACCGGGAAGATATCCTCTCACCACCACCAACATACCCGTACTGGGAACGCTGGGAGCGGCCGTCACAGGCATAAGACAGCTAGGGGAGATATACTATCTCCAGCGCAGAGAGTTGAGGGGCAAGTTCGGCACCCCCGAGCCAATGGTGTTCCACGACAAGGAGTTCGGCATGGTGAGGATACGGACGTTCGGGAAGTTCGCGTATAACCTGTTCGACCCCTCCCTCTTCATCAGCCAGTTCGTGGGCACCAAAGGATATGCGTCGAGCAACGAGGTCATGGACTGGCTTCGCTCGGAGATCGTACAGGTAATGAACGATACGCTGGGTGAGCTCAAGGAGAAGAAGGGCACGGGGATAGTGGAGCT